>JBAXQC010000037.1:0-28020 GCA_037131955.1 Bacteroidota bacterium | reverse complement strand
ATAAAATTCTTTTTTTTACATCTTATTAAGTATTAACAAGGTTTTGTTACTAACTAATAATTCTATATTTACGGAGTGTTAAAGAGTGTGTGTAAAAATACAATATTTTTAATATTGGTATTTCTTTTATTTCATTTTGAGTTGGGTGCAAACACCAATTCCAATGCGGCTATGGCTGCAGCCAGCCAAGCAAGAAACTCTAAGCTTAGCGCCATACTTTTGCAGAACTATAATTTTAAATTTAATACTGCCGATAGTCTACTTAATAACTACGAAAAAGAAGCTGGTAGCAGTTCAGATATTTTATTAGCAAGATCAACTATTCTATGGTGGAAAATAATCTCTGAAAAAAATAGTATTTTAAAAAACAAATACACACAAAATCTAAGTGAAGCAGAAAAATTACTTTTTAAGGAACGTTCTAAAAACGAAAATGAATTTCTTTACAAAGCAATAAGTTTGTATGGCTTTGGGGCAAGAATGGATGGTTTGGAAAAAAATTATTTTAAAGCCATTCTAAAAATAAATAATTGCCTCAAATACATTACAAAAACTTTGGGCAAAGAAGAGAACTTCATATATTTCTATTTGTCAAGCGGCCTGTATAATTATTACACCGTAAATACAGAAGATGCCTATCCGCTTATTGTTCCTTACTTGAGTTTATATCCAAAAGGCAATTTAGATCAAGGAATAAAATATTTGCAAGTGGCAGCAAATACAAATGATGTAGTGTTAAGCACAGAAGCAAATTATTTTTTAATGAAAATATTTTTAGACAAGAAAAATTTTGTAGAGGCAGAAAAATATTGTACCAAACTTATCACTAAGTATCCATCAAACCTTTTGTTTTTGTATTATAATTTTATTATTCTACTAAAACAGGATAATTTATACAAGGCAAAAGTATTTATGGCTAGAATAAAAATAGCTGCAAAAAACAATACTCAACTTAGCGACGTTCAAAGAAAGTATTTTTACGATATGGCCGATGATGACATAAAAAATTACGAAAAAGACAAAAGAACAGTGCTAATTAATAACTAAATTTTTTTCAGACACAATAAGTATTGTAGAATTTGAACCTTTAAGTAATTTCTAAGAATGATTTCATCGCACAAAAAATTTTCTTTTTACTTTTTGTAAAGGCACGATTTAATATTTAGAACATTTAATTATGGGAACAACAGACTCACTTGATATTACTCTTATTCAATCTTACTTGCATTGGGAAGATAAAGAATTGAATTTAAAAAGAATGGAAGGACATATTAATTCCATTAAAAATTCTACTGATATTATTATCTTACCTGAAATGTTTTCTACTGCATTTACTATGAATAATTCTTTGTATGAAGAAATGGATGGCGAAACAATCAGATGGATGCAAAAAATGGCAAAACAAACCAATGCTGCTGTTTGCGGAAGTATAATCATTAAAGAGGAAAATAATTTTTATAACCGATTTATTTTTGCGGAGCCAAACAATAAAATTTCGTTCTACGACAAACACCATACATTTAGAATGGCAAACGAACAAAAACATTACTCTTCGGGTAAAAATAAAAATATTATAGAATATAGAGGTTGGAAAATATTGCCATTGATTTGCTATGATTTAAGGTTTCCTGTATGGAGCAGAAACAAATCTTCGAATAACGAATTAGAGTATGATTTAATCATCTATGTTGCCAATTGGCCAGAAAAAAGGAATCCCGCATGGAAAGCATTGTTACCAGCAAGGGCAGTAGAAAATCAAAGTTTTGTTGCTGCCGTAAATAGAATTGGAATGGATGGAAACGCTACAAACTACACCGGAGACTCAGGAATTTGGGGCGTTTTGGGCGACAATCTTTTACCTTTTTCTCCAGAAGAAGAACAAGTTAAATCTTGGGTAATATCTTTGCCTTGGCTAAAAGAATTTCGTAAAAACTTTCCGGTATGGATGGATGCTGATGAATTTGAATTAAAGTAATTGATGCAAAGTTTTTGGGATGTTCATACTCACATTGTATCCAATTATAAAAATTCTATTTTTAATGTAATTGCAGGAAAAGATAACATTCCGGATAATGGATTTTTTTCAATAGGAATTCATCCATGGCATTACAAAGAATCAGAAGAAAACAGTCTTATTGAAATTATAAATAAAGAAGCAAACAATCCAAGATGTTTGGCCATAGGAGAATGTGGATTGGATAAGTTTAATGGTCCGCCACTATTCATTCAGGAACGTGTTTTTATAAGGCAAATAAACATTGCTATCCAGCAGAACAAGCCATTAATTATTCATTGCGTAAAGCATTACACTCTATTAAAAAAAATAATTGACGGGTCTGATTTTAAAGGTGCAATAATACTGCACGGATTTAACCAAAAATTAGAAACAGCAGATCTTTTTGTGCAAGAAAAATATGTGTTTTCAATTGGTAAATCCATTTTTGATGATAAAAGCAATTCCATTGAAATTCTAAAAAAATATTACCCGCGTAAAATACTTTTTGAAACAGATGATTCTGGAGTTTCAATTGAACATATTTATGAAAAAGCATCACAAATTTTGAATGTCGATAAAAATAAAATTGACATCGAAGTACGGAGTAAATTAAAAACTATTTTTGCCGAAAATAAAATATTACAATGAACGATTTAGCTTGGTTAGGAAGGACCAAACTTTTAGTAGGAGAAGAAAAGCTGCTTAAACTAAACAAATCAAATGTATTGGTAGTTGGTTTGGGAGGCGTTGGCTCTTTTGCAGCAGAGTTTTTAGTAAGAGCAGGAATAGGCAATCTTACAATTTTAGATGGAGATACTGTTGATCCAAGCAATAGAAACAGACAATTGCCAGCTCTGCAAACAACCCACGGATTATTTAAAACAGAAGTTATGAAGGAAAGGTTGCTTGCTATAAATCCGGAGCTAAAACTAACCGTAAAAACAGAATTTTTGAGTCCGGATAAAGTAGAGCCATTGTTGCAAGAAATAAAATATGATTATGTGGTGGATGCCATTGACAGCATTACTCCAAAATGCTATTTAATAGCCACAAGCAAATTTTTAGGCATACCAATAGTTAGCTCTATGGGCGCCGGAGGTAAGTTTGATCCTACAAAAATAAAAGTTACTGACATATCAAAAACAAGAATTTGTTATTTGGCTTCGTACGTCCGAAAACGGTTAAAAAAGATGGGAGTTTATCAAGGTGTAAAAACTGTTTCTTCTACAGAAAGAATAGTTAATGAATCATTAATGATGACAGACGGTAGTAATTTTAAAAAATCAGCATACGGCACAATTTCTTATTTGCCCGCAGCATTTGGAGGAGTAATATCTTCGGTGGTGATTTCTGATTTAATAAATTGGAAAGTAGAAGGCTTGTTACCTCCAAAAAGTGAATCTGAAATTTATTTTAAAACGAAAAAAAACAAGAAATAAGCTATATTTTTTCTTGTAACTCTTTAAAATCTATTGCTTCATGTGAGGCATTAAAAAAACATTTTCCATTGGAAATTAGGAGAATTTGTGGACTTTGATGTTCAACATTTAATTTGTTGGCAATTTCATTTGAAACGTTTCTGTGTTCTAATAAATCTAAAAAATAAAATTCAATTTTTTCATTAGCATCTTTGGTAGCATCGTCTTCAAAGTTTCTTAAAACGGTTTTACTAATAATGCAGCGAGTGCTATGTTTAAAAATTAAAACATTTTTATCGAAAGAAGTTTTTAGTGCAGTTTCTAATTCTTCAATTGAAGTAATATTTTTCCAAGCTATCATTTTATTTTTTTTACAAAGTTAATGCTGTATGTTCTATTTATACTAATTCGTTTTAAATAAAATTAAATATTATTTTAGATTTGTGGACAAATGAATATAAATAAAAACATAAAGTTTTTTTTTGCTTGTTTTTTAACTGTATTTTTTATTTTTCATTTAGTATGTACGTTATTATATACTTTGCCTGAAAAATTTGTATCCAAACCGCTTAGGGAGTTTTCGTTTTCTTATATCTATCCTCTATTTAACCAAGGTTGGGCATTGTTTGCACCTGCACCAACTATAAACAAAGAGCTGTGGGTTTGCTACCAACATAAAAATGGAAAATGGAGTAAATGGCAGCAGCCTTTTTCTAATAATTTACAAAATCATCAAAAATTTAGAATCACAGGAGACTCAAAAATTGTATTGGCACAAAGCAGTATTTTATATTATTTAGAAAAAGAAAACTGGCTAAAATTTGGCCAAACAGTAGAGCTAAATGGAGATACTAATTCTGTATACTTTTCAGCTTTAAAATTTGCAGTGTTAAAGCATTTAGCTAAAGAAAAAACAGAATTCAAAGACATTAAAATAAGAGTAATTTTTAGTTCGTATGATGATTCTGGAAATACAAAAACATTGTTTTATTCTATAAACAAAAAATGAAGAATGTTTTTGAAATAGTATTTTCTAAATCAGAAAATTTAATAAACATTATACTACTCAGAAAGCTCTTGTTTATTTATGTAATTATTAATTTTATACAGTTAATTCCATTTATCCCTGAGCTTTATTCTGTGGAGTATTCAATAATATTTCAAAGGGAATTGTCTGCCGTAACAATTAATTCACTGGTAAATTTATTGGCTTTTGAACAACTAAAAAATTTATATTGGTTGTTCTTTGCCTTACAGGTATTTTTTTCGGTAATAGGTATATTTGGATATTTTACCAGAATAAGCACCCTGGTAGTTTGGTTTACCACGATTAATCTTCAGAATAGAATTTATTCGAGCAACACAGGCGGCGATTTGCTATTAAATATACTGTTATTCTTTTTAATTTTTATTTCAGACGGCCGAAAATTAAAAAACGTTGAACTAGAAAAAATTAAAAATTCTATTGATTACTTCTTTATTAATTTATGTAAATTTCAACTAATAATTGTATATTTTATTTCTGCATTGTATAAGGTAACTTGCAATGAATGGCTTGATGGAACTGCCATAGCAAGAATATTATTTGTAAATGAATATTCATTGCCTATAATAAGTAATGCTGCCTGTAATTACAGTATGTTGTTTAAAATAATTACTTGGATTATTTTGGCATATCAAATTTTATTTCCACTTGTTCTTATAAAAACTAACAAAGTAAGCTATTTACTTTTCATTGGAATATTGTTTCACGCGGGAATAGCTTTGTTTATTGGACTTTTTAACTTTAGTTTAATAATGATAATCAGTTATGTAATTTTTATTCCCACCAAGCAATTAAAAGAATTTTCGTTAGCAAAATTTTTAATTGTAAAAGAATAATCGTTCTTGTAAAAACCGTTAGCTATTTAACTCTTAATGGCGTCAATTACTTTATCAATGTCTAGTTCATAAAACATTGGTAGCCTTAGTAAACACTCAGAATATCTGTCGGTTTCAGGCAAATTTCTTCCATCGTGTTTATTTGTATAAAATTTACTTGAATGCAAGCTTAAATAATGAAAAACAGAAAGTATACTTTTTGACTTTAGCTGAGCAATAATTTTATCTCTGCTTGGTAAATCCTTAAAAACAATATAAAACATGTGGGCATTGTTGCTTGCAAAATTTGGAATTACAGGTAATGAAACCGAATGTTCATTAGCCCAATCTCCAAGCTCTTTTAAATAAGTATTCCAAAGTCTTAATCTCCTTTCTTGAATCATTTGAAGATTTTCTAATTGAGCCCATAAAAATGCAGCAATAATTTCAGAAGGAAGAAATGATGAACCCATATCTACCCAACCGTATTTATCAACTTCTCCTCTAAAAAATGACGAACGATTGGTTCCTTTTTCCCAAATAATTTCTGCTCTATCAATAAACTTTTCGTCGTTAATTGCTAACATTCCACCTTCTCCTGAAATAATATTTTTTGTTTCGTGAAAAGAAAATGCTGCTAAATGTCCAATAGAACCCAAGGCTCTTTTTTTACCATCCTTTCCTGTGTAAAAGCTATCTATTGCTTGAGCAGCATCTTCTATTACAAATAAATTATGCCTTTGTGCAATGTCCATTATTTTATCCATGTTGCAAGCAACACCTGCATAGTGAACTGGAACAATAGCTTTTGTTTTAGCAGAAATTAATGCTTCTATTGAGTCTTCATCTATTCCTGGATGATCTTTTCTACTGTCGGCAAAAATAATCTTTGCACCTCTTAAAATAAATGCATTTGCTGTACTTACAAAGGTGTAAGATGGCATAATAACCTCATCGCCCGGTTCAATATTTATTAAAATTGCGGCCATTTCTAAGGCATCGGTACAAGAAGTTGTAAGCAAACATTTGCCAAAGCCGTACTTTTCTTTAAGAAAGTTTTGACAAAGCTGTGTGTATTTTCCATTGCCAGAAATCTTTCCTGTTTGCACTGCATCGTACATGTAGTGGGTTTCTTTTCCGGTTAAATAGGGTTTGTTGAAAGGTATATTCATATTATTTAAATCTTATTCTAAATTTATTTGAAAAATCTATTCTATTTCCAAGGTCGTCGTAAAATTCTCTCACATTTAATAATCCATTGCCACAGGTAATTATAAAGTTATTTTCTCGTTTAAAAATTACTTTACCAGGACATCGGTTTTCTATAAAAACATCTTCTTCTGTTGATGCATCAAAAATTCTTAAAGGAAGATTATCAACCATTGTTTTTGCACCATTGTATGGGAATCCAACAGAGTCTATAAATCGTTTAATGTTTTGAGCAGAGTCATTCCAATTAATAAAATAATCTTCTTCGTCTCTCCATAAACTGTAAGTTGCATCTTCTTCATTTTGTAAATTTTCAGTAATAGTATTTTTCTCAATTTTTTCAATCAGTTCAATTAGTAATTGTGCATACAATTCGGATATTTTTTCTATTGCTTCCTTTATTTTTATTGGATAAGCTATTTTTATTTTTTTTTGGCCAATTATTGGGCCTTTATCATATTCCTCACTTGCTAAAAGTGCTGTAAGTCCAATTTCAGAATCTCCATTTATTAGTGCTGTAACCAAAGGATTAAAGCCTCTATACTTTGGTAATAATGAATCGTGAAAAACTAAAAGTTTTTTATTGTCATTTATAAGCCATCTCCAACCTATGGCAATTGAATACTCCGCATTAGAAATTTCTTCCTTGCCTCTTTCAAAAAACACAATATTATTTTGCTGGCAAAAATCTTTCGTTTCATTAAAGTAGTCGGTCTGTATAGCATTATCCCTAGCAATAACCACTTCAGAAACATACAATTTTTGTTTATTATTTAGCTGTGTTAATGCATAAAAACCTTTGTATCCTAAAGTGTATAAACGAATCATTAATTAATTTTTTTCTGAATTAAGTATATTGGCCTATTTTTTACTCCTTCAAAGGTTTTGCCTACGTACAAGCCAACCAAACCAAGTGTAGAAATAATAATTCCAGAAAGTAGCCAAATAGATACAATTATACTGGTATATCCTAAAACACTAATATCTCCATTGAGCCACGAATAAATTGCATCAATTGCAATAACTACTGAAATTAATGAAATAATAAGGCCAATTTTTATCATTAACCGTAACGGCTTATCAGAAAATGCCAAGATTATTTCTAGGGCAAGTTTTAATAGTTTTTTAAAATTGTAGCTCGATTCGCCTTCTTCTCTGCTGTCGTGCACCACATCAATTTTTGCCGATTCAAATCCAACCCATTTTATCATGGTAGGAAAATACCTTATGGATTCTCTCATTGATACAACCGCATCAATTACCTTTTTGCTGTAAATTCCAAAGTTTGCAACAGTTTCATCTTGCTCTGATCCGGTTAAATAGGAAAGAGTTTTATAAAATGCAGCAGAAAAAAAACGTTTAAAAAAACCGTCTTTTCTTTGAGCCCGTCTTGCCAAAACAATATCAAATCCTTCTTTTGCCTTGGCATATAAATTTATTATTTCTTCGGGCTGATCTTGCAAGTCGCAATCCATTACAACAATCCATTCTCCTTTGCACTGGTCTAAGCCTGCCGTAATTGCATAATGCTGACCAAAATTTCTGCTTAACTTAATACCTTTTACTCTTAGGTTAGTTTTTGCAATAGATTCTATTGCCGCCCATGAATTGTCGGGGCCGCAATCTTCTACTAAAATTATCTCATAATTTGAAGTAATTTGACTGATACTATCTTCAATTCGTTTTACAAGAGTTGGGATAATTTTTTCTGCTCTGTAAACAGGACTCACAATAGAAAAAAAAACTTCAGTCATTGTATTAATTATGTTTTTTAGTTCTCCAAAACTACAAAGTAATTTGATATCAGCAATACACGTTTTGAATTAAAAACTTTGAGGTTAAATTCTACTTTAAATTAAAAGATTGTAAAAATTATTTTGCTTTTGCTTTATAATACTCTTTGAATATTACTTTTTGCAGAACTCGTTTAATAATAAGTTCCGAGAGTATTTCATTAAAACTATTCTCTGTTTTGTTTTTACTTAATTTTAATATTTGCTTTTCGCTAATGTCTATTCTGTAGAGTAAGTTACGAAGTTTTGTTTTTGATATTTTTTCTACTTTTTCTAATTGGTCTATTATTGCAAATTGTATTTCTTGAACATCCGGTTTTAAATGAGTTATAAAATCGGAATCAAAGTTAGCTGAACTAAAATCCTTGATTAACTGTGCAATAAAAAGCTGGAATAGACCGTGAATATTATTGATGGAGGGAAATTCTGATTTTGCCAGTGAATCTATGTCCATATAAATTAAAACTAAAAAACTAGCCCTTGCTTATTTTTTGAACAAAAGAATCTTTTTTTCTTCTAGATATTTCGGCCGTAGAATCATCACTCAATAAAACATACCCTTCTTTTGTGATTCTTATAACATGATCTATGTTAACAATATGAGAGTTGTGAATTCTAAAAAACTTATCTTGAGGCAACAAATCCTCGTAATATTTAAGTGTATTAGACACCAATAATTTCTTTTTGTTTGCCAAGGTAAAACGGGTATAGTGGTCCTCGGAATCGCAACGAATAATGTCATTAATATTTACTATCTCTTGTCCATAAACACTTGGCAATGAAATTCTAGAAAAAGTTGGCTCATTTATTTTCATTTGCTGTATAAGCAATTTAATGCTATCCATATCAGGGGCACTTTTTTTCTTTTCCTTAATTTTATTAACCGCAATTTTCAACTCTTCTTCATCAATTGGTTTTAATAAATAATCTAAGGCCGAAAACTTAATTGCTCTTAAGGCATAATGATCAAAAGCAGTAGTAAAAATAACTTCGTATTTATATCCTACAGTTTTTTCTAAAAGCTCAAAACTTGTTCTACCTGCTACCTCAATATCTAAAAAAAGTAATTCGGGCTTCAGATTATATATTGCACTTTCGGCATCTATAATATTATTGCAAGTGGCTATAATTTTTAACTCTTGGGCAAAATTACTTAACAATAAGGACTCTAGCATTTTCATGCTTTTTGGCTCGTCTTCCAGAATTAAGGCAGTAATCATTTTACTTTATTTTAAATTTCATTTTCCAAACACCCCAAAAAGCCTCGTTAAAAATTCCTGAGCTCATTTTTGAATATCCTTCTTTTCTATCAACAAATGTAATTGGAACTTCAAATGCTTTAAAGCCCTTTTTTAAAGCCCTGTATTTCATTTCAATTTGAAAGGCATAACCAACAAATTTAATTTCATCTAAAGGAAGATTTTCCAAAACTTTCCTTTTGTAGCATTTAAAACCCGCGGTTGTATCTTTAATGCCAATCCACAGAATAATTCTAACATATACAGAGGCAAAATAGCTCATTAAAATTCTTCCGAGAGGCCAATTGCTAACTTTTCCACCGCTGGTATATCTAGAGCCAATAGCAAAATCTGCTCCTTTATTTTTGCATGCATCGTAAAGCCTAAGTAAGTCATCGGGATTATGAGAAAAATCTGCATCCATCTCAAAAATATATTCGTATGATTTTTTAAGAGCATATTTAAACCCATGAATGTATGCCGTTCCAAGTCCAAGTTTTCCTTTCCTTTCTTCAATAAATAATCTGCCCGGAAATTCTTTTTGTAGCTCTTTTACAATTAATGCAGTGCCATCCGGGGAGCCATCGTCAACTATCAATAAATGAAAAAAATGTGGTAAAGAAAAAACCTTTCGAATAATTTTTTCGGCATTTTCCTTTTCGTTGTATGTAGGTATAATAATTAAGCTGTCTGACAATTGGTAAAGTTTTTGAGGTAAAAATAAGATACAATCTTGGATTAATGAAAATAATCGAAAATATTTCTTTCAACAAAACTAATTTTAACAGATGAAAAAAAAAATAGCTGCATCATTTTTAGTCATGTTTTTTTCTGTTGGCTTTTTATTTGCACGAACTAGTAAGGGTTTTGCAAGTTATTATGCCAATAAATTTTCTGGTAGAAGAACAACAAGTGGCGAAAAATATAATCCTGATAGTTTAACTGCAGCACACAAAACACTGGCATTTGGCACAATAGTAAAAGTTACAAATGTAAAAAATGGTAAATCTACCATTGTTAAAATTAATGACCGATTGCCAAAAAAATCTAAAAGGATAATTGATTTAAGTAAAAAAGCTGCCAAAGAATTAGAGATGATCCAAGATGGTATTGTTAAAGTTGAACTAGAAGTTGTTTCAGATAAATAATAAAAACTAAAAATCACTTTGTAACTTTGCCCCCTGTGAAAAAAAATAATTTACTTATACTGCTTCTTTTTGGTCTTGTCTTTAGTCAAACTATCTATTCTCAAACCACAAACATTACTGATTCCAATGGCAAAAAACAAGGTGTTTGGAAAAAAGTGGATGAAAAGGGGAATACAAAATTTGAGGGTACTTTTGTTGACGATGTTCCAACAGGCTTGTTTACCTATTATTATCCAAATAAAAAGATAAAAGCAAAATCTGTTTTTTTTAATAATGGCAAAAAAACTAAGACGTCATTGTATAATAAAGATGGTATTTTAGAGGCGATTGGCGCTTACTACGAACAAAAAAAAGACAGCATTTGGGTGTATTATGACGTTAGTGGAAACATTATTTCGCAAGAATCTTACAACAAGGGAGCAAAAGACGGGGTTTTTAAGACTTTTCAAAAAGATGGAAAAATAACCGAAGAAGAAAACTTTAAAAATAATGTAAAACATGGTGCTTGGAAAACATTTAACAGCGAGGGAAATCCATTAATGGTATGCTACTACAAAAACGGAGAACCAGATAGCAATTACGTTGTTTATTTTTCAAACAAAACAAAAAAAGTAGAAGGAACCTACAAATTCGCTCAAAGAGAAGGCAGTTGGATGTTCTACAACGAAGATGGCTCGCTTAGAATGCAAGAAATTTATACACATGGAAACTTAAGCAAGACTACTTTGTTTAACGGAAGATTTCAAAGCTCCTATCCAAACGGAATTCCAAAAGATGAATACAGCTACAAAAGCGGAAAGAAAAATGGACCATTTATTGAATTTTACGACAAAGGGAAATACGTAAAAAAACAAAAACCAATGAAGGAAGATGAATCACAGGAATTGTATGAAGAGCTTGAAGGACAAATAATAAAAATGAAAGGAGAATATAAGCAAGATAAATTATTTGGCAAAATAAGTTACTATGATGAAAAAGGGAAATTAGAAAAATCAGAAGAATACGATCTGCAAGGTAATTTGATAAAAAAGTGAAAATGAAAACTGAAAGCAAAGGAAAAGTTTTAGTAGCAATGAGTGGTGGTATTGATAGTTCTGTGTGTGCTTTGCTTTTGCAAGAACAAGGATATGATGTAATTGGTATTACCATGAAAACCTGGGATTACAGCACTTCTGGTAGTTCAAAAAAAGAAACGGGTTGTTGTAGCTTAGACTCTATTAACGACGCCAGAATGATGGCGGTTGAACATAATTTCCCTCATTATATTTTAGATATTAGAGAAGAATTTGGAAGTTTTATTATTGATAATTTTGTAGATGAATACCTTGCCGGAAGAACACCAAATCCTTGCGTTCTTTGCAACACACATATTAAATGGGAAGCATTGCTAAAAAGAGCAGATCAATTGGGTTGCGAATTTATTGCTACTGGCCACTATGCTCAAATAAGGGAAGAAAATGGAAGATATGTAATTAGCAAGGGACTAGACGAAAGCAAAGATCAATCTTATGTATTGTGGGGATTAAAGCAAGAGTGTTTAAAAAGAACGTTACTTCCATTAGGAAATTACAAAAAATCGGAAATAAAAAAAATGGCAATTGACAGAGGCTACCACGAATTGGCAGCAAAAAGCGAAAGCTATGAAATATGTTTTGTGCCCGATAATGATTACCGTAGTTTTTTAAAACACAAGGTAGATGGCTTGGAAGAACAAGTTAATGGTGGCGAATTTATTTTACAAGATGGAACTGTGGTAGGCAAACACAAAGGCTATCCATTTTATACCGTTGGACAACGCAAAGGATTAGAAATTGCCTTTGGTGAACCTTATTTTGTTTTAGAAATTATTCCTGAAACCAATAGAGTAGTTTTAGGAAAAAAAGAAGATTTGGAAAAACAAACCATGTTGGTAAGAAATTATAACCTTATAAAGTTTGATTCTATAGGCGCAGAAAAGACTTTTCTTACTAAAATAAGGTACAAAGACTCCGGGACAATAGCCACAGTAAAAAGTGAAGGAGAAAAATTACGTGTACTTTTTCATAAATCTGTTTCAGGAATCGCACCCGGCCAATCTGCAGTTTTTTACGATGAAAATGATTTAGTAGGCGGTGGATTTATAGAAAGGGAAAGAACGAAAATTTTAACTTAGAGATTTGTAGAATTATTTTCTGATTTACATTTTATTTACTTAGTAATCAGTTGTTAACAAATCTTTTAATTTTGATATTTTTAGTATCTTCGTCATTCTAATGAAATTCTAATGAAGCATTTTTATACAAAAACCTTACAAAAATCTTACTTTTTCTTTTTACATTTTTTAATGTTGCTTTTCCTATTTTCCTCATTCTCATTTGCAGGAGACAAAGGATTTTATTCTTATTCGCCAGATGGTAAAATAGAATATACTGTTTCTAAAAAGAAAATACTTGTAAAATTTACAGAGGACTTATCATTTGCAGAGCAATCATCTGTTGTAAATGAATTTCCATTACTAAAAGCATTAAACAAGGAGATGTTACTTCCTTCGCCAAAAGTGGCTGTTTTGGAATTTATTGATGAAACAATTTCCGAAGAAAAAATTAGTAAAATTCTTTTTGAACTCAATCAAAAAACTAATGTTGTTTTTGCAAACCCTTTTTTAGTTTTTACGGACGGAACCTTGCAAGGAGTTACAGACCAATTTGCAGTTAAACTTAAAAACGAATCAGACTTACCATTGCTCTCGGAAGAAGTAAAAAAAAGCAATGCAAAAATCTCAAAACAATATTCCTATGATAATTTAGTGTACTTTATAACTGTTGATAAATCATCTGCAGGAAATGCTTTAGACTTGGCCAATAAATTTGCCGAATCAAATAAATTTGCTTTTTCAGAGCCTGATTTTCTTTTGCTTCTTAAAAAGTTTAATACCAATGACACCTTTCTAAGCTACCAATGGTCGCTGAATAATACAGGTTCTGCTATACAGTTTAATGGAACAGCAGGTGCAGATATGAAAGTGTTTAATGCATGGGGAATAACAACAGGTAGCTCAGCTATTAAGGTTGCAATAATTGATGAAGGAGTAGATTTAGTGCATCCAGATTTATTGGCAAACATGCTTGGTGGATATGATGGTACCGGGTTAAACAGTGGTGGAGCTCCATCCGGCAATGATGCACACGGAACTGCTTGTGCAGGAATTGTTGCTGGCGTAGGAAATAATAATTTAGGGGTGGCTGGAATAGCATACAATTGTAAAATTGTACCTGTAAGAATTGCTTATGGTTCTGGCGGAAGTTGGGTTACTCAAAACTCCTGGATTGGTGCGTCAATAGATTGGGCTTGGAACCAAGGAGCAGCAGATGTTTTAAGTAATTCTTGGGGAGGTGGAGGATCATCTTCTCTAATAAACGACCCTATTGGCAGGGCCCTTTCTCAAGGAAGAGGTGGCTTGGGTAGTCCTGTTTTATTTGCCGCAGGAAACAATAATTCTTCTGTAAGCTATCCTGCAACACTTCAAAATGTGATAGCTGTTGCTGCGATGAGTATGTGCAATCAGAGAAAAAATCCTTCTTCGTGTGATGGAGAAACTTTTTGGGGCTCAAATTTTGGAACAAATGTTGACATTGGTGCCCCGGGGGTAAAAATTTATACTACAGATATCAGTGGTAGTGCAGGTTATAGCACAGGAAATTATGCACCTACTTTTAATGGTACTTCTTCGGCCTGTCCGAATGCGGCAGGAGTTATGGCTTTAATACTATCTGCAAATCCCACTTTAACCGCAGCTCAAGCCAGGCAAATTATAGAATCTACTTGTGATAAGGTTGGAGGTTACACCTATAATTCGGGAGTAACAAACCAACCCAATGGCACTTGGTCTACTGATTTAGGCTATGGAAGAGTAAATGCTTTTACTGCACTTCAATTAGCAAACCCTAGTGCTTGCATCAATCCTCCTCCTGTTGCTACAACTATTGCTTCGCCAAGTAACATTTGCGTAACCAGTAATGTTTTACTAACGCTTTCCGGAATTACGTTAGGAACAGGTCAAACCTATCAGTGGCAATCTAGTCCTGATAATGGAACGTACACAAATGTTGGTGGAGCAACTTCGTTTTCTCTTTCTGCCTCAGTAAACAGCTCAAGGTGGTACAGGTGTGCCGTAACTTGCGGAGGAACAACCACAAATTCTACTCCTGTGCAAGTTGTATTTACAGACCCAACAATAAATACATTTCCTCACACTCAAAATTTTGATGCCACCTCTGCTTTACCTTGTGGATGGTCTATTTCAGATGTAAACAACGATGGTGCAACCTGGAGTGTTGGAACAACAAATCCAAGGTCTACCCCCAATACCATGACCTACTCTTACAGTACAACCAATGCCGCAAATGATTGGCTATTTACACCGCCACTAAATTTGGTGGCTGGGCAAAACTATAGAATACGTTTTTGGTACAGGGTACGTTCTGCAACATATCCCGAGAGATTAGAAGTAAAGTGGGGAAGTATAGCAACTGCCGCCGGAATGACTTCCAGTGCGGTATTTTCAAATTCAAACATTACAAATACTACTTATACCGAAGGAACAACCAGTATAATTTCTCCTTCCTCCAGTGGAATCTATTACATTGGCTTTAGAGCTTTTAGTGCAGCAGATATGTATGATTTAAATATGGACGACTTTACGATAGAGACTGTTGCAAGTTGCGGAACACCTCTTGTTGGTGGAACCATTGTTGGCCCGGCAACATTAACGGCAGGAACAGCAGGCTCCTATAATTTATCTGGCAACACTGGAACCTCTGTTCAATGGCAACAATCAATAGATGGCGGTAGCAATTGGACTGATATCACCGGTGCAATTACATCGTCACTTTCCTATAATGGAAATCCCGGCTCTGTTCAGCTAAGAGCAAGGTCATCCTCTTCTTCTTGCCCCGATGTATTTTCAAACGTTCTAACGGTAACGGTAAACCAAAGAGTTGGAAACTTATTATCTAATCCTATAATTGCCAGTTTACCTTACTCAAGTAATCTTTCAACTTCTAGTGGGTCTGGTTTTACAAGCACATATACAGGAACAAATCAACAATCTTCACCGGATATTTTTTACAGGTTTACAACAGGCCCTTGCACAGATTCTGTTAGAATATCTACTTGCAATTCAAATTTCGATACGTATATACACTTGCTAAATGCCTCGGGAACACAAATAGTTTCTAATGACGACAACGGTGAATATTGCGCAGGTTCCAGGGCTTCGTTAAAAAGATTGGTTAGCCCTAACACTACTTATTTTGTTGTTGCGGAGGGCTACGGATCTGCAACAGGTAATATTTCCATAGAAATTTCGGAAATTGATAATCCCGCACTAACGGTAAGCATTTCCGCAGGGGGGCCAACAACTTTCAATGAAGGAGGAAGTGTAACATTAACCTCCAATAGAACTGGAACACATTTATGGAGCCCCGGAGGACAAACGGGTGTTAGTATATCGGCCACTCAATCGGGAAATTATTCAGTATTGCATACCAATGCAAACGGTTGCAGTGCTGTTTCAAACACAATTCAAGTAATTGTTACTCCTCTGTTATTACCAACAATTTCTATCTCGCAAGATGCATCAAATCCCTGCAATGGAATTGTATTTAGCTCTTCAATAACTAACGGCGGAACTATACCATCTTATCAATGGAGAAAAAACGGTATCCCTATTCCTGGTGCAAATTCATCAACCTATACTACCACAGATATTTTAAATGGAGACATCATAACTTGTGTGTTAGTTTCAAACAACCCCAATGCAAATCCAAATCCAGTAAGTTCTAATTCAGTAACTATCACCTTAAGTTTTTCATCAACAAATTGGACGGGTAATATTAGTTCTAACTCTGCCTTAGTTGGCAATTGGACCAATGGATTACCCTCAAAAAATAAAAATGTAGTCATCAATTCTAGTGCATTTAATACTTGCATTGTTTCTCAAAATTTAGAATGCAATAATTTAACGATTCAAGCAGGTGCGTCGGTTGTAATAAATTCTAATATTACTATTGACGTGTATGGCAATATTTTAAACGATGGCTCATTCACATTTAATTTAGGTGCCTTAAAGATCCGAGATTGTAGCGGCATTGGTTCAACATTACATACAATTGGTACTAACAATTCATCTGTAATTAATTTTTATGATCTCGAACAAAACGTAAGTATTGGTACAACTTTAAATTGTACCGCCAGTTTAAAAAATACATTAACATTGGCAAAAGGCACATTTACCAATAATGGACAAATTTTTACTCTATTGTCAACAGCCACAAAAACTGCAAGAATAGCTCCATTAGAAAGTCAGGCAACTTATGTGGGAAATATTACCATGGAGCGTTTTGCCCCAAGCGGATTAACAGGTTGGGCGTTTTTAGGGAATCCAGTTCAAAACTCAACTATTGGTGCATGGATGGACGATTTTGCTACTTCTGGTTTTACAGGCGCAACAGGTAATGCAGGAGGATTTGTTTCTGTATATTCCTACAACGAATCAGTAAATGGAACAAGTGCAAACGGTTATGTGCCACCAACAAATGCAAACAATATTGTTGAGCAAGGAAAAGGATATATGGTATATTTGGGCACTGGACCTGTGAATACAAATAACATTACAATTGACGTAACAGGGCCAATTTCAAAAGGTGCATTTAATTTTCCTATCACTTATAGCAATACCACACCAATTGCAAGCCCAGAAAATGATGGCTGGAATTTAATAGCTAACCCTTACCCATCTGCAATAGATTGGGACAGCCCAGATTGGAGCAGGAATGGGGTGAATGGAGCAATTTATATCTACAATGCCGATATTCAACAATATGCTACATACGTTGCTGGCTCAGGAGGTATAGGAGTTAATGGTGGAACAAATATTATTGCTTCATCGCAAGGATTTTGGGTAAAAGCAAACAATATAAATCCAACTTTAATTGCAACATCTGAACAAGTTAAGTCAGCAGGTAATGCTACTTTTTTTAGAAGTTCAAATACCAGCTCTGCAAATGGAATAATTAAATTAAAATTAACTCAAGAATATAATTTTGATGAGACCCTCATTAGAATAAATGAATTGGCAACTGAAAATTTTGACAATGATTTTGATGCCAATAAGTTGTATAGCATTAATCCAAATCTACCTAATATTTCAAGCAAATTAAATGGTCTGGCTTATGCTATTAATACTGTAAATAATTTTAATGAAACAAATGAAATTCCTATTGAAATTAAGGTTGCTCAAATTGGTGCAATACAATTACAAATTGAAGGAATACAAAATTATGCAAACCAAGCATTCTTAAAAGATAATTTAAGTGAGAGTTTAATTCCAATTTACTCTGACACCACCATTACTATTGTTGTAATGGATACTTCATTAATTAGAAATCAATACAGTTTGTTGTTTAATCCGGATTTAACTGTCTCTAACAACACAATTAAAACGGCGAACATAGAATATTTTCCTAATCCAACTGATGAAAATTTATATTTTTCTACCGCTGCAAATACTATTTATGAAATAACTATTTACAATACATTAGGCGAATTAGTTTTGAGCAATAAGCACTCCAATTCAATTAACGTTTGTAACCTTTCCGCAGGAGTTTATTATTTTAATGTAAAAGGTAAAGATGATGGCTTTTTAATTAGAGATAAATTTATAAAGAAATAAATAATCAATTGAGGTTAAACTATTTATCCTTGAAATAAAAACCCTCAGTAAATGTACTGAGGGTTTTTGTTTATCGCACATAGCATTAATTTTTCAAAAAAATACTCCTGCGTTTATCAAATAAGGACCTCCAATTCCGGTTTCAATAAAATAGCCCGATGTACCTGACCAATAAGATTTAAACCCTATTCCGCAGTGTATGCTAGGAAGTACAGTTCTATCTTGTGGACCAAATTGAGAAAAATTGCGGTATGTTTCAAAATATGCCAACCCTGCCATTCCATTTAAATACAATACATACTCCTTGTTTTTTATGATGTAGATTTGTCCAACACCATGCACAGAATACCTTTTACCATATACAACTGAAGCTAAATTAGAATAGTTAGCATTCAGTCCCAATCCTAAGGATGAGGGATTTTTAAAACTAAGTACGTACCTTAAGTTTATTTGAAAGGGTAAAATATTGTCATTGTTGGGGTTAAATAACCTTCCAGCGGTGATTCCTGAGCCTATCTCAAAATTGTGAAAGAACTTTTCATTAGAATTTAATTGGTCTCTTTCATTAATTTTTCCTTTTGGCTTTACGTTATTTTCTCTGAAGAATTCGGAGTTTGTTTCTTCATTTTTTTTACTGACTTCAGTGTTGATACTTTCATTGTTATAGTATTTAATATTCCCTTTCTCAAAAAGTATGAAAGCAATTTCACTTACACTCACAGAAAAAACTGTATCCATATTGGTTAAAAAACCTTTGCATTTTACTAAGCTGTCATTAGCTATTAAAACACGTGTATTTATTCTATTTTTATTTGTTTTAACAATAATGTCTTGAGCATTAACTTCATTGCTTAACAAGTTTATAGTTAATAAAAATAGCATGGCTAGCATAGTATTTCTATATATGATATGAATTGTTTTCATGACTTTTGTTTTTAGGATGATTGCTATTAAAAATTAATTCTTTTTGGCATTAAACCCAAATGAAGCTCCAAATCTTACTCCATCTTTTGATGGCATTACAAAAGTGTTTAATGGTATGTTTAAGTTGCCCGATTTAACAGTAAATCCCACTGCAAAAACAAATCCTCCTTCTAATTTCACTTCCCCTCTGCTGTCCATTCTGGTTACTAATGGGTAAGGGTTAGCTGCGGGCGAACCACTCCAAGTACTTCCGATGTTCCAATTATTGTTTGCGTCAAAATAACCTTCGGCTTCTTTGGTGAATCTAACGGTAGGGCCAAAAGCAAACTCAAATCCGTTTTTATTGCTTCTTAATCCATGCAATATTGTTAAGCTGGGAATAAATAGACCTTGGTCTAGGCCATTAATCATGGGCAAAAACTCAAACAAAGCTTGCAAGTTTCCTTGAGTCAAATATTGTTTTTCAAATTGATATCCAAATTGAAATAAATAGGGATAACCGTCAAATCCGCCAGCTTGCTTACCGGCTCTCATTACTCTGGCGGCATCTCCGGTAAGAAAAGCAATGCCAAATCTTGGTCCAGACATATTTAAAGTTGTTTTTTCGGGATTGTTAACGCTGCTTTCTAAATTGAACTTTTTGGTAACTCGTTTTAAATATTCATTGTCCATAGGAAGGCTGTTCATTTCTTTTACCGCACATGATATTATACCGGGAAACTCCTGCGGTAAGTTCAAGTATTCCTTAACAAATGTTTTTTCTGTGGTAGAAGTAGCTACATCTATTAAATTTAAGGTAAGTAAAATTGTTTCGCCATAAGTGTCTATTGATCCACTAATCATTTTATCCACTCCAAGCATTTTTCCAACTTCTACCAAGCACAATTTACCGTAGCAATTTTCAATAGTAAAGTCTTTCTTTTTTAACAAATACTCTTGATCATACCTGTCTGTTACTTCAAAGGCATCAACTTTAGCCATTTCTATTCTTAAATAATTGCCCAAAGTGGCTGGGTTAGAGTCCTTGCCTTTGTAATCAATGTTAGCAACTGCAATTTTTGGTTTAGAAAAAACCATGTTTACAATTAAAATTCCTGTAAGAAGGAAAGCGATTTTTAAATTTTGTGTTTTCATGTTTTTGTATTTTTAGGGTTTTGTTGGAACAAATTTACAGTGGAAAACAAGCCATAGATAATTGAATAATGCAGCTAAAGTAAATTTAATAGCAGATATTGAAAACAAAGAACGGATAGTGAATTTTTATAATTATTTATTCAAATATATATTTAGTATTTTATTCTTATTTATTATTTTTTAATTTTTAAATCTACTTGTATTATTGTTTTTCAGTTTTTATTTTCTGTTTTTTATAAAATATAGATTATTTAGTAGAGCTTAATTAGTTTAGATTTTATGTTTACTTGTTGATTTTCAGCATCTAAGATCAAATTTACTCCTGGTTTTACTCCAATTTTAAAACTCCCTAAATCTTTCCATCCAAAAAAATCTGAAGCATTTTTACACGCCCAATTAACCATTTCGCTCAGTGGTATATGTGGAAAAGAAAAGGCAATGGTCTTCATTTCTTCAAAAATATCTAAGCCGTGATTAGAGGCCAAACTATCAGTGCCTAAAACTATTTTGCAATTTTTCTTTCGAAGTAAATTAATGTTAGGCAATCTATTTTCAATGTAAATGTTGGCATTGGGGCACAAACACCAAAAAATAGTGTTACTAAATTTTTCTGCAAAATCAATGTCTTCTATTTCAGAGAAAGTATTGTGCACCAGCATTATTTTTTGCTCTGTTAATGCTAACTTGTTTAATGTTGTTTCTGAGGAGTTTTTGCCACTTTCTTTCCAAAAATCTGTATCAATTCCAAACAATTTTAAACGTTCTAAAATTTTTCCTGTTTTGTTTTTAAACAACAAATTTTCATCAAAAGATTCCTGGTTATGAATAGATAGAATTCCATTGTTTTGCTTAGCCCATTTTGAAACCAAACCAATTAAATTATCTGAGGCGCTGTAAGGAGCATGGATAGTTATAGACCTGTTTCCAGAAAATGAATGGTAGTTTTCCAAACCTTTTTTAAAAACATCGTTGGCCCTTTCGGGTAAAAATGCATACAACTCAATAAACCTATGCACTCTTAGTTCCTCTTGCTCAAAAATATCTTTGCTGATTTGCGAGTTACAAATATCGCCAACACCAACAATACCCTTTACCTTCATTTGCAGTATTGCGTTTCTGCAAGCCTCTATAATTTCTACCCTATCTGCCTTTCTTTGTTTTTCTAGTTCTAAAATAAAATTATGGAGACCAGTTTTTTCCTCAACTTTCCCTTTTAAGTGCGATAGTTCTGTGTGACAATGACTATTAATAAATCCAGGAGTAATTATTCCTTCATGATTCTCTGAATCGGCTAATTTTTCGTTTCGCAAAAAATCTATTATAACTCCATTTTCATCAATAATTAATGTTGCCTGCGGAAATGCATCACCGTTACCATCAATAATTAAATTAGAAGTTATTTTTTTCAAATTTAGTTTCTAAATTCCAACTTACTTTCTTTTTATTATTTATCAAAAATACAATATATGATATAATTTATAGTTTATTTTGCTTGTTTATTTTATTTAAATGCTTTTTACAAAATCCAGAACTTTTGTTTTACCCTGCCTTTTGTTGCCACTTCTTTTTTTAATACACAAAAAAACCTATGCACAGTCTAATAAGTTTACGCTTTCTGGGTACATTAAAGAAGAAGGGAGCGGCGAAACTTTACCTGGAGTTGGAATCTATTGCGATTCGCTAAAACAAGGTGTAAGCAGCAATCATTATGGGTTTTACTCCATTAGTCTTCCGAAGGGAATTCACAAATTAGTTGTTTCTTTTATTGGTTATGGAAAAAAGGAAATTTCTGTTGAGCTAAACAAAAATTTAAGAACAGATATAACCATTGCCCCCGGTGTTCAGCTAAAAGAAGTAACCGTAAATGCACAGGAACAAAAAAAAGTAAGCGACGAAGTCAGAATGAGTGTAATAAGTATTCCGATTCAACAAATAAAAGACATTCCTGCTTTGCTTGGAGAAAAGGATGTATTAAAAGTTATTCAATTATTACCCGGCGTTCAAAAAGGCAGCGAAGGCAGCAGCGGACTTTATGTGAGAGGTGGCGGTCCCGACCAAAATTTAATCATACTAGACGATGCAACAGTTTACAATGCTTACCATCTATTTGGATTTTTTTCTTTGTTCAATGGCGATGCACTAAAGAGCGTTGAGTTAGTAAAAGGAGGTTTCCCCTCGAGATATGGCGGTAGGTTATCCTCTGTTTTGGATATGCAAATGAAAGAAGGAAATATGCAAAAAATTAAAGGCGAGGCAGGAGTTGGTATTTTGTCTTCTCGATTTATGCTTGAAGGGCCAATACTAAAAAACAAAGTTTCCTTTTTAGTTTCTGCACGAAGAACTTATGCAGATGCTTTGGTTTATCCATTTTTACCAAAAAGTCAAAAAGCAGGATATTACTTTTACGATCTAAATGCCAAAATAAATTGGATTGTAAACGATAAAAACAGGGTTTTTTTAAGCGGATATTTTGGCAAAGACAAATTCTATTTCAACAGTTCAGAATCGTTAGCAAAATCTTCGGGAAACATGCAATGGGGCAATGGAACTGGAACCATTAGATGGAACCACATATACAGTTCTAAATTATTTTCAAATACATCGCTTGTATTGTCAGATTATAAATTACAATTTGGAATTAGAGATGAATTTGATACTACCTTTTTTGATTTAAAATTTAAAAGTGGCATTAGAGATTGGACAGCTAAACATGATTTTGATTTTTTTCCAACTAATTACCATCACCTAAAATTTGGAGTACAAACAACACAACATAAATTTACGCCAAGTGCTGTTGTGTTAAAAGCAAATCAAATTGGCGCTGAAACCAAAGTAAATAATATTTATTCCATAGAAAGTGGAGTTTACATTGAAGACGATTGGAAAATTACTTCTTTGCTCAGAATAAATTATGGAATAAGGGCGTCGTTTTACAGTGTTAAAAAAACAAATTTCATTTTTCCTGAACCTAGATTTTCTGCCAGGTATTTACTGAATGAAACTTCGGCTCTAAAAATTTCATATGCCATGATGAATCAGTATATTCATTTGCTGAGCAGCACAGGAGTTAGCTTGCCAACAGATTTGTGGGTTCCTGCTACCAATGGATTAAAACCTATGCAATCGCAACAATTTGCAATAGGATATGCAAAAGACATCAAAGAAGATTTTACACTTGAAGTGGAGGGCTATTACAAAACCATGAAAAGAGTTTCGTTTTATAAAGAAGGTGCAAGTTTTCTATTGGCCGATGACCCATCAGGTGCACAAGATATAAGCTGGGAAAAAAATATAACACAAGGAAAAGGTTGGAGCTACGGAGGAGAAATTTTATTTAAGAAAAACAAAGGAAAGTGGACAGGTTGGGTGGGTTATACCTTATCCTGGATTTATGTACAGTTTGACAGTATTAATTTTGGAAAAAAATTTCATCCCAGGTACGATAGAAGACATGATATTTCTTTAGTGAATATTTATAAATTTAACGACAACATTACCCTTTCTCTTACGTGGGTTTACGGCACAGGAAATGCAATAACTTTACCTTTGGCACGTTACAATGCTGCTCCGCACAATCCTGCAGCTCAAGAAGGATACAGCCCACAAGATTTTTTTGGAACAAATACCAATTTTAAAAACGACTACGGCGAAAAAAATAGTTTTAGAATGGCAGCTTACCACAGGATGGATGTTGGAATTCAGTTTCACAAGAAAAGGAAATATTTTACTAGAACATTTGAAGTAAGTGTGTATAATTTATACAGCCGAATGAATCCATTTTTCTATTATATTGAGCAAACAAATGATCCCGAAAAACAAAAACTAAAACAAATAACTTTGTTTCCAATAATACCATCTGTTTCTTGGTCTTTTAAATTTTAAAAAATGAAAAATATTTTTATCTTTTTTTGTATAATAGTAATCTCGCTTACTTTTGTATCTTGCGAACGAGATGCAACTGTTGAACTGCCCGACACAGAACCAAAACCAGTATTAGTATGTTTTATTTCACCTCAAGATTCAATGATTAGAGTTACGCTTACCAATAGCCGACCAATTTATAGTTCTCAAAAAAGCAACTTTCCATACATTATTAAAAATGCCGAAGTAAAAATTAGTTCCAATGGCACTTCTGCAACAATTCCTTTTATAAGCGATACTTTGGGTTACCAGTTAGCAACAAATTTTTTTGCACTAAAAGAAGGAGAAAAATATTTTTTGGATGTAACTATTCCTGATGGCAGAAAGTTAAGTGCAAGTACACAAGTTCCTGTTAAAAAACCAAACGAAGTAAAGTATAAGTTAACACGAACCGTTAATGATTCTAATGAGTATTTTGTAGATTTAAAATACAATGTAGAGATTTCTTGGGAGGATATAATTGGCGAAAAAAATACCTATAGAACAATAATATATTCTTTAAACACCACCAAAAATTCTGCAGATACTAGTACTTTTTTAATTTCTGAGGATTACAAATCAGATGATTTGGGCGACGGACTAACCATCAAAACCAATACCGAAATATTTGCAGGTTATTCTACCGATAGCCTTTCAGGAAATGTTCCTGTTCAAGTAGGAACACTAATATATTTAGTTAACGGCAATGATGATTATATAAAATACCACAAAGATTTAAGTAGATTTCAAGAAATGAATCCATTTTCGGAACCCACCATAAATTTTTCTAATATCAAAGGTGGAATAGGCTGTTTTGGAGCTTATTTAATGGACAAAAAGAGATTATAAACATGGCGCAGAAAATTTCTAAAATAGCTTTAGTAGTTGACGATTATGATAAAGCAATTGAGTTTTATACAAAAAATTTAAATTTTAATTTAATTGAAGATACTCCATTAAGTGCAGAAAAAAGATGGGTAGTTGTTGCACCAAAAGATTCTACTGGATGTGCTTTGTTATTAGCAAAAGCAAGTAGTTCCCAACAAGAATCAAGAATTGGAGACCAAACCGGTGGTAGAGTTTTTCTTTTTTTACACACCAACAATTTTGACCAAGACCATCAGAATTTAATAACACATAAAATAAAAATTGTACGAGAACCAGTAACCGAATGTTGGGGAAGAGTTTTGGTATTTGAAGATATGTATGGAAACCTTTGGGATTTAATTGAGGACAATACTATTTAGTATTATTTATGCAGTAAACTATTAAAATCAGAGAACTTGAACTAAACGTTAAACAAATTTGTATTTTTGTCTAAACTACAAGTGTTTAAAACATCAAACGATAAAACTACAACAAACCAAACTCAGGCAATTCTTCCAAAAAGGCATATTCCTTGGCCTCAGAATTTATTTTGCAAACAAACATTTGCAATCCGTTTGTAACTAATAAATAAGGCACTCCTAATACAATGTTGTAATGCGAAGCTTGGTCAAAAACATTCTGTGTAATTTTTACTGCAGAAGATTTGCATTCTGCCAATAAAACAGGCAAACCGCCTTTTCCATATACCAATAAATCAAATCTTTTGGGTAATCCATTCAATTTAAGTGAACCCTCTAGCACCATCAATCCAGCAGGAAATTTTAACTGACTTACTAAATAGTGAGCTAAATTTTGCCTAACCCACTCTTCTGGTGTAATTTGAATCCACTTTTTTCTAAAATTATCAAATAAGTAATTTTTGTTCCCAATAGATTTAGTGGAAAATTCATGTGCAGGAAATATCAAATTTGGTAACTTCACACCCGAGATTATATTACCAAATTACTAATTTTTTTTAATACTAAAGAATTGCCACCATGAAAACAAAAGAAGAAATAGTAAAAAATTGGCTGCCACGGTATACAGGAAGACCTTTAAATGATTTTGGGAAGTACATTCTTCTTACCAACTTTAGCAATTATGTAAAAATGTTTGCAGATTGGCACAATGTAGAAATAGAAGGCAAAGATCATCCCATGATAAGTGCCACGGCAGAGGATATAACTATAATTAATTTTGGAATGGGTAGCGCTAGTGCTGCAACTGTAATGGATTTGCTCAGTGCAATTTCTCCTAAGGCAGTTTTGTTTTTGGGCAAATGTGGCGGACTAAAACGCAAAAATGAGTTGGGTGATTTAATTTTGCCCATAGCAGCTATAAGAGGCGAAGGTACTTCTAACGATTATTTCCCTGCCGAAGTTCCTGCCTTGCCAGCTTTTAGTTTGCAAAAAGCAGTTTCTTCCGCCATAAGAGATCACAAAAGAGATTATTGGACAGGAACTGTTTATACCACCAATAGAAGGGTTTGGGAGCACGACGAAGAATTTAAAGACTACCTTAGAAAAATTAGATGCATGGGTATAGACATGGAAACTGCCACAATTTTTATTACCGGATTTTATAACCAAATCCCTACAGGTGCTTTGTTGCTTGTTAGCGATCAGCCTATGGTTCCTGATGGAGTAAAAACAAGCGAAAGCGATAAAAAAGTTACAGGCAAATTTGTTGACATCCATTTAAAAATTGGCATAGATGCCTTAAATCAGTTAAAAAATCAAGGCAATACAATAAAGCATTTAAGGTTTGAATAAATTTTTTCTATACAATTAATGCTGTTCAATTTATAAAATGGCCGAAAAAAGTTATACCCAAATATTAAAAGATTTAGAGCAAAAGAAATATTCGCCTGTATATTTTCTTACGGGTGATGAGCCCTACTTTATTGATTTAATTTCTGATTACATAGAAAAAAATCTTTTAGATGAATCGGAAAAATCATTTAACCAAAGTATTTTTTATGGAAAGGATTCAGACATCGCCAATGTTATAAACAGTTGTAATCGTTTTCCTATGATGGCCGAAAAACAATTGGTTATTATAAGGGAAGCTCAAGAATTAGGCGATTTAGAAAAACAAATTGATGTTACAAAAGCTGGAAAAAAAGTAAGTATAAATTTACTAGAAGAGTATGTTAAAAATCCAACTCCAAGCACAGTTTTTGTAGTTTGTTTCAAGTATAAAAAATTAGATGGAAGAAAATCGCTTGCCAAAACAATGATTGCCCATAGTGAATACTTAAATTCACAAAAGATTAAAGAAAATCAAGTCCCCGAATGGATTAAGAATTTTTTTGCAGAACGAAATCAAGCTATAGAAGAAAAAGCTGCAGTTCTTATGGCAAACCACTTGGGAACAGATTTATCTAAAATTATTAATGAAACCAATAAATTAGTTGTTTCAAAAAGCTCTGCATCGGCTATCACAGAAAATGATGTTTACGAATTTGTTGGAATAAGCAGAGAGTACAACATATTTGAATTTGTAGATAGCATCCTTAAAAAAAACACGTTAAAGGCATTTGAAATTACTAAGTATTTTGGAGCTCATCCAAAAGAAAATCCGTTTCCGCAAACTATTGCCATGTTGTTTAGTAATTTTTCTAATTTAATTACTTACCACAATTTACCGGATAAATCTGGCAAAGCAGGAATTGCCGCTCTTAGAGTTGCCCCATTTGTGTTTGAAAAAATTGCTTTCTCTTCTAGAATATATTCCTATGAAAAATGTGCAGAAATTATTCATTTGCTCAGAATTTACGATTTAAAATTTAAGGGCGTTGATGCCTACAATGCTGACCCCGC
>JBAXQC010000036.1:0-28129 GCA_037131955.1 Bacteroidota bacterium | reverse complement strand
TTGGATTTGTGCTTGGCTTAATTGCATTCAACCAAATAAAAAAATCTCCAACAAAATTTAAAGGACTTGGCCTAGCTAATGCAGCAATGATTTGTAGTGGAATAGGATTTGTGCTTGGGATAGGTTGGTTTGTTTTGAATTTACTTATTCTGTTGTAAGGAGAAATTGTTTAAACTGATAAAACAGTTGTAATTTTATCTCCATATTTTTTGTTTTCTAATAATATTAATTCCTACAAACTCTTAAAATTAGAAAACTTAAAAAAACACTTTATTCCCTCTCCCTCAAATAAGCTATAAAATCTGTGCTTGGAATATTGGTAACACCTAATTGGCGAAGCATTGTAACAATTTGTCCTCGGTGATAACTAGAATGATTGAAACAATGAAAGACAATTTCATAAGCACTGTTACTCATAAAATCACCTTTTAAATTTGAATAAGAAATTTCTGAAAATGGAAATTCTTTTTGACGGTGATTTTTCTCTAAAAACTCCAAAAATAATTTTGATGTTTGGATAAACTTCTGCAGATTATCTTTATCGTTTGCATCTCTGCTTGGCCAAGAGTTTAAAGAAATTCCTTGAAGCCTTTCTAACCAAATATTTTCAGCATTCCAAATGTGAAAAATAGTAGGGTAAACTCCCGCAAAACTACTTTCAATTTTTTGTATTAGTTGCTCTTGTTCTAAGCCAGATAAAACAGCAACAATTCTTTGATTTGCCCAAAGATTGTATTTTGCCTTTTCTATTAAAATATCAATTACTTCTTTGTGCATATACTACAACCAGCCACTGGCCAATACATCTGCCAAATGCATAACTTTTAAAGGTTTTGTGGTATTCTTGATGTATCCATCTAAATGCATCAAACAAGGAGAATCTGTTGCTATTAAATAATCTGCTTCGGCATCAATGGCACAATTTACTTTTTGCTCTGCCATGGCCACTGCAACTGGTTCGTATTTAACTCCAAAAAAACCTCCAAATCCACAGCACGAGTCGGCGTTTTCCATCTCTCTTAATTCTAAACCTTTTACTTTTTCTAAAAGAATTCTAGGTTCTTTTTTTAGTCCGTAAGATCTTAAAGAAGAACAAGAATCCATAAACACTGCCTTACCCTGGAGTTCTGCGCCAATGTTTGTAATCTTTAATACGTTTACAATAAAATCAGAAAATTCGTAAATGTTCTTTTGTATTTGTTTGTATTCGTTGTGCAATGCCGAATTGTAAAACATTTCTTGGTATTGTTTTTTTATAAAACTTACACAAGACGCCGATGGGACAATTATATACCTGTCGTTTAAAAATTCTTTGATAAATTTCTCCCCAATTTCTTTGCAGTCGTCCCAGTGTCCTAAATTAAACGCAGGATGACCACAACACGTTTGCTCAGGATTGTAGTTTACAGCACAATCTAAGCTTTCCAAAACCTTAATCATGTTCCAAGCAGTATTCGGAAAAAACTGGTCTATATAACACGGAATAAAAATATCTACAATCATTGGTTTTATTTGTATGCAAAAATATCAAGTACAAACCTTGTTCGTACACTGGCATTTTAATTTTATTAACCGTTTGTTAACATTCTGCACTCTTGGATTGGTGAATAATAAAGGCCATTAAAAAAAATGCTAAAAAAGCTGCTTTGTCTGTATCTAAAAAATTATTAAAAAAAGAATGAATAAAAAACGACAAAAAAGAAACCAACAGCACTACATTTAATCTTTTATCCAATTTAGAATTCCTCACATTTTCAATAGCCTGTCTGAGTGTTTCTGTAAAAATTAGTAACAATAAAAAAGCACCTAGGAATCCGGTTTCACTCAACGCCAATAAAAATTCATTGTGAGCAGTTCCTCCTTTGCCATGTTTTATATTGTTTTGAGATGTTACACTAATTTGAGTCATTTCATTTTTTTGTTGGTATTTTAAATACTCAAATTGGTACGTTCCAGCTCCAAAACCTACTAAGGGCTTGTCGGCAAACATTCGTAAAGCACAACTCCATCTGTTTAATCTTTCGGCATTACTTTTATCGGTAGTTATATTTGTTATTGACTTTGCTTGTTGCTCAATTCCAGCATTTTTTGCGTTGCTGTCGTTTTTGTTTTCTTTAAAACTTGAAATTATTGTTTCTGAATTAATAAAACTTGCACACAGAATTATTCCTAAAATAAAAATAATTTTTTTAAAGTTTAGGTAATCAATTGCCACAAAAACTCCCACAGATGTTCCTAAAAACAAACTTATCCAGGCGGCTCTGCAATAAGTGAAAAATAAAACAACCAGTAAAAAAATCAAAAGTAGTCTCCGCGGTAATTCGCTAAACGAAAAAATATTAACTACATTGGAATTGGTGGAGGGTAGAAATAAAAAAGGAATCACCATACAAATACATGCCGCAAATATAGTGTGGTCGTTATAAAATGGCTTTGGAGCAAAACTAGAAAAACTTTTAGAAAAATTAAATTGAGAATGATTATACAAATCAACACTTCCAATTATTGCAATTCCTACAACATAAAAAAAGAAAGGAAGTGTTTTTTGCTTCTTTTGTTGTGAGAAAAAATAAATTGCACCCACATAAAATGAAAAAAAATAGGTAGCACGAACTACAATAAATTTTATAGAAACAGCATAATTACTCGAAAAAAAAGTACTTATCGCTATCCATATAAAATACAATAAAAATAAAACCGAAAGCTTATTGTAAAAATACTTCTTTTCAATTTTTCCAAGTAAAATTAAAGCCAATGAAAAGAATGCCAATAATGCAGCAATTGGCTCTGAAGGAAGCAATATTTTTGAGCCATTTCCAATATCTACATTTACAGAAAACGGAATTATAAAAGCAAGTAAAGGCCACACAATTTTTGTCTCAAAATAAATGCACAAATACAAAACAGATACAAAAAGTAGAGCAAGAAATAAATATGTACTATTTTCTTTAAAGTAAAAGCCACCTAATAAAATTATCAGAAGAATAAAAACAGAAATACTGTTTCTACCTGATGCCTGACTTAAATTTATGTCAAACGTTGCTTTAGTTTTTTCCATTCGTCCAAAAACAAAACCACTGAAATACTTACTAAAATTGAAGCAAAGAAAGAAGAGACAACTATAATCCATCGAACAGGACTTGATTTTTTGTCTGCTACCTTTGCTGGACTAATTATATAAGAGCCATTAATTTTTGAATTGTAATTAAAATTGGCAATTTTAAGCGTCTTTTTAAGATCATACATCTCATTAAATACATTCTGCAAACCATTTAGTCTTTCAATTTTAGTCTCATCTTTTATTTCAAATGCATCGTCTAAATTATTCTTGATAATAATATCTGCTTGTAATTTCTCCACTGAATTATTCTCATCAAAATTTAAATCAAATCCTTTAAACGATTCTTTAATTAATGGAAACTCAGCTAAAATTTTTTCAAACATTTTTTTCTTTTCAAGAAATTGAGTTGAAATTTGTTCAATAGTTGCTCCCAAATTTTTTTTAATAATTACAGCCTTTACTTCATCTCCAATCTTTACCAAATCATTGGCAATGTTTGCAGCAATTTTGGGGTCTTCATCTAACACAGAGATAGAAATAGAATTAAATTTTGTTTTTTCTATTGAAATGTTTTTGTCGTAAACTTTAAACAATTTGTTTTCCTTATCCAAAGCATTTTCATCAATATCATAATGGTTTGCAAGTTCGTACTTCGTAATTATTGCATCCCTTAAAATACCGGAATTTAAAATTTGAATGTGTTCGTCAATTTCCTTTTCAGAACCAAATCTCAAATCAAATTCTGCCGTAATTTTTGCATTGGTGTTGGCCGGGGGATAAATTATGGCTTCGGACTTAAATTTAGGCTTAATAACAATTGGTGAGGAAATTAAAATTCCAATTAAAGTGCCCACGAGCACAAATCCCAAAATAAATCTTTTACTGTTTAACAAAATTTTTAACGATACAATCAGCGAATCTTCCATTTGTGCAATAAATTGCGGTGAAATTAATCAAATCAGAAACATTCTACAATTCTATGTGTTTTGAAAGAGATCGTATAAAAAAAACAATTACTTTTGCACACCTAAAAAATTAAAAAAAATGGCTGCCAAAACAGACGTATACCAACACCCAGATTATTATCTATTAGACGAATTATTAACGGACGAACACAAGCTCATTAGAGACACTGCAAGGGCTTGGGTAAAAAAAGAAGTTTCTCCTATTGTAGAAGATGCTTGTCAAAAGGCAGAATTTCCTAAACAGTGGATAAAAGGTCTTGCCGAAATTGGTGCATTTGGTCCTTACATTCCAACAGAATATGGCGGTGCAGGCTTAGATCAAATTTCCTATGGTTTAATTATGCAAGAATTAGAGAGAGGAGATAGCGGATTGCGTTCTACAGCATCGGTTCAAAGTTCATTGGTAATGTATCCAATTTATAGCTTTGGAAGCGAAGAACAACGTAAAAAATATTTGCCCAAATTAGCTTCTGGCGAATGGATGGGTTGCTTTGGTTTAACTGAACCTGACCACGGTTCAAACCCTGCCGGAATGCTCACTAACATAAAAGACAAAGGCGACCATTATTTATTGAACGGTGCAAAAATGTGGATTTCAAATTCACCATTTGCAGATGTTGCAGTAGTTTGGGCAAAAGACGAAGAAGGTGTAATTAGAGGAATTATTGTAGAAAGAGGAATGGAAGGTTTTTCTACTCCAGAAACCCATGGCAAATGGAGCTTAAGAGCCAGTGCAACAGGTGAACTTGTATTTGACAATGTTAAAGTTCCAAAAGAAAATTTATTACCAAACATCAAAGGATTAAAAGGCCCATTGAGCTGCCTTAACAGTGCTAGATTTGGAATAGCTTGGGGAGCAATGGGAGCTGCAATGGATTGCTACGATTCTGCATTACGTTATTCAAAAGAAAGAATTCAATTTGGAAGACCTATAGGAGGATTTCAATTGACACAAAAAAAATTGGCTGAGATGATTACAGAAATCACCAAAGGTCAATTGATGGTATGGCGCTTGGGTGTTCTCAAAAACGAAAACAGAGCAACGCCTGCACAAATTTCAATGGCCAAAAGAAACAGTGTTCATACTGCCTTAACTATTGCCCGCGAAGCAAGACAAATTCACGGAGGAATGGGAATTACCGGAGAATATCCTATCATGAGACACATGATGAACCTGGAATCTGTAGTTACTTACGAAGGAACTCATGATATTCATTTGTTAATTACAGGGTACGATGTAACTGGAATTTCTGCTTTTGAGTAAATAATTGTATTATTGTAATATATTCAAACAATTGAGCGTGGCTTTTGCTACGCTTTTTTTGTCGGGAAAAAATTTATAAAGTCAAATTTATGAAACAGTTTGAAATAAAATCTACCATCAAAGAATACAGTAGTTTAAGTGAACTTTGTGCCGATGACCAAGAACTAATAGCAAAAGCACACTTAGCAGCAAATGATGCTTACGCTCCATATTCTAAGTTTTATGTGGGTGCAGCAATTCGATTAGAAAACGATGAAATTTGTGTAGGGAACAATCAAGAAAACGCAGCTTACCCCAGTGGTATTTGTGCCGAAAGAGTTGCCGTTTTCTCTGCTTCAGCCACTCATCCAAACATGAAAGTAAAAAAAATTGCTGTGGTTGCCCATTCCAATGAAATTAAAATAGACAAACCAATTTCGCCTTGTGGTGCATGCCGCCAGGTGTTGGCAGAATATGAAAGTAAATCAGGTAATATTATTCTATTATTGATGGGTGAAACGGGTAATATTTATGAAATTAGCAGCGTTAAAGATATTTTGCCTTTAATGTTTACAGCAGGCGATTTGGGTGTTAAATAAACTATTGTTATTCGTTTACAAAATGTTTGAAAAAAAATTATTTACTGTAAAATAAAATCTTCCTATATTTCAACACTAATTTAAAGATTAAAATGAAAAAAAAATACACAATTATTATTGCCTTACTTATTACTTTTAAGGTGTTTGCACAACCAACAATATCCTTGAGTTCTTTTTCAACTGGATATGCCTCATTAACAGATATAGCCAATTGTGGAGATAGTAGATTATTTATCACACAACAAAAAGGCAAAATTATTATTTGTGATTCATTAGGAGTAAAAAGAACCACACCATTTATTGACCTTGCTTCAATTGTAAGTCAGGGTGGTGGAGAAAGGGGTCTGTTGGGATTAGCTTTTCATCCTAATTATAAGCAAAACGGGTATTTTTATATAAACTATACTCGCCAATCCGATGGAGCAACTAGGGTTTCAAGGTTTTCTGTAAATCCTGCAGACTCTAATTTAGCATTGCCTAACTCTGAATTAAATTTGTTAACAATTGCTCAACCCTACACTAACCATAACGGAGGAAATTTAGATTTTGGTCCTGATGGATATTTGTACATTGGCATGGGCGATGGCGGAAGCGCAGGAGACCCTCAAAATAATTCGCAAAATAAATTATCTAGCTTGGGAAAAATGCTTAGAATTGATGTTAATGGTGCACAGCCTTATTCCGTTCCAGCATCCAACCCATTTGTTGGAAATTCTGCTTATGCTCCAGAAATTTGGGCTTATGGTTTAAGAAATCCCTGGAAATGGAGTTTCGACAGAATCACCGGCGATCTTTGGATTGGTGATGTAGGGCAAGATGTTTATGAAGAAGTTGATTTTCAGGCAGCGAACAGTGCAGGTGGAGAAAATTACGGTTGGCGGTGTTACGAAGGATTAAATCATCCTTACAATACAACCGGATGCCTTTCTGCTTCCACTTATGTTCCACCAATTTTTGAATACAATCACACTTCAACCAGTAGTTGTTCTGTTACAGGAGGAATTGTTTATAGGGGTGCAACACATCAAAGTTTATTTGGTTATTATTTAGTTGCTGACTATTGCAGTGGAAGATTTTGGTGGGTAAGAAAAGAGTCTAATGGAACGTTTACAAATGGAATTTTTACAGGAGTAACAACTGGTAGTTTTGTTTCGTTTGGCGAAAACTATTTAGGAGACATGTATGTTGCAACTGCAGCAACTACTAATAGTATAATCTATAAAATTAATGCCCCTAATCCTTGCCCTGTTGCATTTATTAATAGCAACGACTCTGTTTCGTATTGCCCAGGTGCATCTACAAGATTGGTTGCACTCAGATCGAATGGACTATCCTATCAATGGTCATTAAATGGTGTTGCTTTAGCAGGTGCAACAAATTATTGGATAGATGCAAATCAACCCGGAAATTATTCAATAACGGTTACAAACGGTGCAGGATGTTCTGCAACATCTTCATTGGTTAATGCAATTGTAAATACCTCGCCAGAAATTATACTTAGTGGTTATTCAGCAATATACAATCCCGGATTTGAAAATGACACGATAATTACAAATATTCCAACTGCTCAAGTATTTATAAACGGATTAGCAGGTAATATTATAAGCGAAAATTTATTGGTTGAAGGATACAATAATATTACTGTTACATTAACAGACAGCGAAGGTTGCACATGGTCACAAATCGACTCAGTTTTATTTACAACTAATGTAAATATTTTTGAAGCGAAGGCATCAAATTCTATCTTGTTCCCTAATCCTGTTGTAAAAGGGAATATCGTAAAAATTGGCAATAGCACTAACTTTATTAGTAACGTTCAGTTGTTTGATGTAACTGGAAAACAAATTACAATTAACAATTACAATCCAACACAAAAAACATTTTCTACGCAAGGATTAAATGCTGGAATTTACACCATTAAATTTGCAACAGATAATAATTTTTACACCCAACGCCTAATGATTATTGAATAATGGAGCAATTTGTTGTATCGGCAAGAAAATACAGGCCGGCAATTTTTGAAAGTGTTGTAGGACAAAAGCATATTACTACCACTCTTAAAAATTCTATTAGCAGTAACCATTTGCCTCAGGCTTTTTTATTTTGTGGACCAAGAGGAGTTGGAAAAACTACTTGCGCCAGAATTTTAGCAAAAACAATTAACTGTTTAAACATTGACGAAAACACAGAGCCGTGCAACAATTGTGAATCTTGTACCTCGTTTAACAACGGTCAATCGTTTAATATTATTGAACTTGATGCTGCCTCAAATAATTCGGTAGACGACATTAGAACCCTTGTAGAGCAAGTAAGATTTGCTCCTCAAATTGGCAAATACAGAGTGTTTATAATTGATGAGGTGCACATGCTTTCCAATCAGGCATTCAATGCATTTTTAAAAACTCTAGAGGAGCCTCCTGCACATGCAATCTTTATTCTAGCAACAACCGAAAGACACAAAATCATCCCAACTATTTTATCGCGTTGCCAAATTTTCGATTTTCACAGAATTAAACTCGAAGATATTGCCCATCATTTAGAGTTTATAGCAAAGAGTGAAAATGTAAAATACGACTCCGATGCTTTGCATATAATTGCTCAAAAAGCTGATGGTGGACTAAGAGACGCCTGTTCTATGTTCGATCAGATTGTAAGTTTTTCTAATGCAGATGTTTCTTACCAAGCTGTTATCACCAATTTAAATATTTTAGATTACGATTACTACTTTGCTTTCACCGAAGGATTTTTGAATAAGGACATAGCGGGAACCCTACTCCGTTACGATCAAATTCTTGCCAATGGTTTTGACGGTTTAAATTTTATTTCCGGATTAGCATCACATTTCAGAAATTTAATAGTAGCCAGAAATCCGGCTACAGTGCATTTAATTGAAACAGGAAATAACATCAAAGAAAAATACAAAGAACAAGGTTCAAAATGTACCCCTGCTTTTATTTTTTATTGTTTAAATGCCTGCAATGAGACAGAGTTAAATTTTAAGCAAAGCAAAAATACACGGCTCTTGGTAGAATTAGCTTTAATAAAAATGGCATTGCAAGGTACAGGCAGAGCCGAAGAAAAAAAAAATGACATAAGTGAACAAACTCCTTCGTTTGAGTCAGTAAAAACAGAAGAATCACTAGATATTGTTCAAGAACATAAAAATGAATCAGGCAATGATGTAAAAAACATCACACATGATTCTCCATCAACTATAATTACAAATAAACCAACAGAAAAAGTAGAAACACCAATCGTTGCTCAAGCCAAACCCACTTCTATTTCTACTCTTGGGCTTAATGTTAGTATTCCCAAATTAAACACCATTAGTATTCTCTCTGGAAATAAAAAAGAATCAGAAAAAAAGACCGAAGATAGCACAAACGAAAAAGACCTTCCTCGTCTCGCTTTTACACAGGAGGATTTAGAAACTCAATGGAAAATTTTTACAGATAAACTGTTAGAAGATAAAAAAGTATTCTTACACTCTACACTCACCACCTTTAAGCCTGAACTCAAAGAAAATTTTGAAGTAGTTTATAATGTAATGAACAGTACTCAAAAGGAAGATTTAAATGTAATTAGCATGGATTTTTTAGGTTATCTAAGAAAAGAACTAAAAAATTATTCTCTAAAATTATCTTTTGAAATCGTTACAAATGAAAACAGCAAAGAACGGAAGTATTATACCGTTACTGAAAAATTTAAACGAATGGAAGAATTAAATCCAAACATCACTTTGTTCAAGGAAAAGTTGGACATGGAAGTTTCATAAAAAAAGGCTGAGAGTTTTCCCAGCCTTTTAATAATAAGCAGAATGTTTTATTTAATAATCACACTTAATGATTTTAATAAAGAACCTAATCTAATGGCGTCGAATATTCTCGATTCTGTGGCTCCATGATTTTTAACTGATTCTTCGTGAGATTTTACACACATTTCACATCCGTTTAAAGCAGAAACTACCAAACTCATTAGCTCAAAAAACTCTTTTCCAAGAACTGGATTACCCATCACAGACATTTTAATTCCGGCAGGCATAGCATTGTATGATTCTTTTTCTACATAATGCCTGAACCTGTAAAAAACATTGTTTGCATTTAATAATGATGTGCAGGCCGCAGTTTCAGCTATCTCTGCAACAGTTGCGCCATTTGCCTCTGCCAATTTTTCAAAACATGAAGAAAGCACTAAGTTTTTCTCGTTGTAAGCAACGCTCAATGCCAACAAATAACTTTCTTTTTTATTTATGTTAGGACTATTAAATGCATTTCCTGTATTTATTCTTAAATCTTTTAAATACCTACTGTCACTCTCGGCTAGCTTATCCAAATGAGAGAAATAACTGTTCTCTGCTAAACCTAAATCTTTTAGTAAATTAAATTTAGTTTCGTTTACAATAAGTGATTCCATTTCTATACTTATAAAGTTGCTTCTCCTTTAACCCAATTGCACGGACACAACTCATCTGTTTGCAAAGCATCTAACACTCTTAATACTTCATTTACATTCCTTCCAACACTTAAATCATTTACACACACCCAACGTATAATTCCTTCTGGATCTACAATGTAAGTAACTCTGTAAGCAACTTTTTCTTCTGCACTCAAAATTCCTAACTCTTCGGCCAAAGACTTAGAAGTGTCGGCTAGCATTGGAAATTTTAAATCTCTTAAATCGTTGTGGTCCCTTCTCCATGCAGCATGAACAAATTCAGTATCTGTAGATGCACCTATTAACATAGCATCTCTGTCAGAAAAATCTCCTGCTTTTGAATTAAATTCTGCAATTTCTGTTGGACAAACAAACGTAAAATCTTTTGGCCACCAAAACATCACCATCCATTTTCCTGCTAATTTGTGATCTTCTGAGCTTATGTCTTTGAACTCTTTTCCTTTTTCTATTGAAACAACAGAAGTTTTTTTGAATGTTGGGAAAACTGAACCCACTGATAAAATTTGATTTTTCATATAATTTATTTTTTGCTTTATTTATTTCGAGTCCAAAGGTGATAAAAATAATAAATAGTTTAAATCAATAGTTTCTATTAAAGTATAGATAAAATCTATTTATTGTAAATCATCAATCTCAAAAATTTTACAGAAATTAATATAAATTTTTCTTTTCAACTCATTCATGTCAACAGGTTCTCCAATTTCTTTTTCTATTGACGTTACATTTTTATCGTTTATTCCACAGGGAACTATGTTTTTAAAATAATTTAAGTCTGTATTGGCATTTAAAGCCCATCCATGCATTGTAACCCATCTACTGCACCTCACACCCATTGCACAAATTTTTCTTTCTTTTCCAACGATATCTGAATCAAGCCAAACACCTGTAAAACCTGGATATCTCATTCCAACTAAACCGTAATCTTTAATTGTATCAATTATTACATCTTCTAATAACCTCAGGTATTTATGTATATCTGTAAAGAAATTATCCAAGTCTAAGATAGGATATCCTACCAATTGTCCCAAACCGTGGAAGGTAATATCTCCACCTCTATTTATTTTATAAAAGTTTGCATTATTGTGTTCTAAAAAATCACTGTCTACCAATAGGTTTTTTTCATCACCACTTTTTCCTAACGTATATACTGCAGGATGCTCACAAAAAATTAAATAGTTAGAGGTTGGCTTTATTTCCTCATTGGGTAATTTTCTGTTTTCAATTTTTGTAAGTACAATATTTGCAAATAGTTTTTCTTGAAAATCCCAAGCCATTTTATAATCTACTTCTCCTAGATCAAAATAATTTATAGCTCTATTTTTAACGTAGATTTTTTTATCCTCCACAATTACAATTTTTTGAAAAAAATATCTTTTTATTTTTGAATTGCAACTTCAATTTCTCTTGTTCTTTGTTGTCGAAAGTATTTAACCTCAAATCTAAATAAATTAATTTGGGCATTGCTTGAATATTGGCTGGAACAGATGACAATAAATTACTCCAAAGTTCTAATTTTTCTAGTTCCTTGTTTTCCAAAATTGATTCTGAAACATAGCTAATTCTGTTTTTTGATAAATCTAAATGCTTTAGATGCTCTAGCTTAACAAGTTCTTTGCCCAATAATTCTAATTTGTTGTCCCTTAATATTAGAATTTCTAGATTGGGTAACAAATACAATGAATCTGGAATTTCAGAAATTTTATTGTGCGAGAAATCTAATGATTTCAATTTAGTGTATCTATAAACCCAATGAGGAAATTTGTCTAATTTACACCGATGGCATTTAAGAGAAGTAGAATCGGAATTAAACTTGAATTTTGGTTTAGCAGCTGCCAAATCTAAAAAGCAAACAACAAATAAAATTGAAAAACCAAAAATTAATTTCATAATTATTTATAGAGTAAAATTATTTTCATTAATTATATTTTTCATAGTTAAAACGTCTAGCTGAATTTGATTTTTTAACTCTTCTAAAGATGAAAACTTTTGCTCATTTCTAATTTTTTTAATAAACAATACTTCCACTTCCTTCCCATAAATTTCTTCATCAAACTCAAAGATATAGACTTCAATTTGTGGCTTTTTATTTATTAAAGTTGGTCTTATACCAATATTTAGAGCTCCAAAATACTTTTTGTTTTCAACTAATACTTCAACCAAATAAACTCCAAATGCAGGTATAAGTTTTTGCGGAAAAGCAATGTTTATATTTGCAGTAGGAAACCCTAAGGTTCTTCCAACCTGATCTCCTTTAAACACGGAACCACTCAAGGAATATTTTCTTTCTAAAAATGTGTTGGCAAGTTCTACATTTCCTTCTAAAAGTGAATTTCTAATCTTACTAGAGCTTACAGCCACTTCGTCTATGTCTTGCTCTGGAATTTCTTCAACATCAAAACCATAAACAGGTCCAAATTCCAGAAGGTGCTCAAAACTTCCTTCTCTATTTTTACCATAATGGTGGTCATATCCAATGACCAACTTTTTAGTTCCAATTTTATTTACGAGAATGTTTCTCACAAAATCTAGTGAAGTAAGCCGGGAAAATTCCTTTGAAAATGGAATAATTACTAAATTATCTATGCCCAATTTCTCAAGCAACATTATTTTTTCCTCCTGCGAAGACAATAGTTTAATATCGTTATCATCCGGAAAAAGAACCATACGTGGATGAGGGTAAAAAGTAATTACAACAGTTTCTCCTCCGCATTTTTGTGCTATTTCTTTTAATCTGTTAAGAATTTTTTTATGTCCAAAATGAATACCATCAAACGTACCAGTGGTTACTACCGGAAATACAAACTGTTCTAATTCTTCTAGACCTTGAAATATTTTCACTTTTAAAACCCGATTTTTGAATTAGAAATATCTGTATTAATTATTTTGTAAATTTATTTTTAATTTTTGATATAAAAAAAGAGTTGCAAATCAATATCAAAAACTAGAAATAAAAATCTAAACAAAATTCAGGCTCTATCCTTTAATGATTATATGTTAGCAAAGAAAATAATTTAACCTTGATTATTAATTAATTTTAATTCTATTACTAATTTATTTCTTGCACTATTTTAAATTTTATTTTAAAAATTCCGATTTATTTATTCATCAGGTTTGCTTAATCGCTTAATAATGTTTTTGCAGTATCTATTGTATTAATTGTGTCTTTGCTCCTTAATTCCTAATATTAATTACCAATTGTAACATATTTAAATAACTTTTAGAAAGACTTAAATTAGATTTACATTAAAATTTATTAAACTAAAGTTCTTAACTTAAAAAAGTTGAAACAATAATTTAAAAGACATGGTATAAGAAGTTTTAGAAACTTAGTTTTGTTAAACATTATAAATTCAAATACAAATTTTTACTTTATGAAAAAAAATATTCTTGTTAGTTTATGTCTATTGTTTTTTTACTCCTGCGGTCCAAACAAAATTAATGTTAAAGACGAAAAAGAAAAGTCATTTATAAGTTCATCAAATGATGATGACAGCCTGTTGTTAATGAATAAAAAACTTGCACAAACAATTAACGAAAAAGATTCAACCATAACATCAATTTTAGAAACCTTTAATTCTATACAGTTAAATTTATTAGAAATTCAAAGAAAGCAAACAGAAATAAGAATTCCTGTGGAAGGAGAAAACAAAGCCAATACTAAAAAGCGCTTACTTTCTCAAATAAAATCTATCGAGGATTTGAACAAACAAAACAAGGAAAAAGTAATTTTTCTGAAGCAATCGTTGAAAGAAAAAAATTCATCTAGCACAACAAATTATGATTACTTTTTGCAAAACTTAGATGTGGTAATTTTTAAAAATGATAGTCAAATTACCGAAATGGTAAACATGATTCATAAAAACAATTACAAAATAGAATACCTAGAAAAAAGATATTTCGAAACTAAACAGGAGTTAGAAGAGAAAGATTTAAAGCTAAAAACTGCTTATTATACTGCGGGTACCGCTAAACAATTACTAAAAAAAGGTGTAATAACAAAACAAGGAGGCGTTATTGGCCTGGGCAAAACTCAAAAACTATCTGAAAACTTTAAAAACGAAAATTTTCAGGAAGTGAACATTTCAAAGCTGAAACAAATAAAATTGAGTGCACATCAAATAAAATTGGTTACTACTCATCCTGCAAATAGCTTTTCAATTAGCAATGTAAATGATAATTGTATTTTATCAATTTTAAATTCAGATAAATTTTGGTCGGCAAGTAAATACATGGTTATTCTTATAGAAAAAGAGTAAAGTATAAATTTTTGCTGTTGCAGTTAATTTATTGTTTCCTTTGAAAGGGTTGTTCAAAATGGAATTAATGCAGTACCAAGTTTTTTTTTGAGCCAATTAAAGTTAAAATATCTTTATTGACAGAAATTGCGCCCTTTTAATTATTTTTTTCTGAAATTCGCAGACAATTTATGAAATACTCTCTCGATAAAATTCAGGAACCAATAAAAGAGCAAATGGATTCTTTTGAATATAAGTTCAGAGAATTCATGAAAAGTCCAGTGCCCCTTTTAGATAAAATCACACACTACATTGTAAAACGCAAGGGAAAACAAATGCGACCAATGTTTGTATTTCTAACCGCCGAATTGCTAGGAAAAACTAACGAATCTACTTACAGAGCAGCTTCACTTATTGAGCTTTTACATACTGCTACTTTAGTGCACGACGATGTTGTTGACGATTCAATGGAAAGGAGAGGTTTTTTTTCGGTTAACGCTTTATGGAAAAATAAAATTTCGGTTTTAGTAGGAGACTATTTACTTTCTAAAGGACTGTTGCTATCTGTAGACAACAACGATTTTGAATTGTTGCGTTTGGTCTCAAATTCTGTAAGAGAAATGAGCGAAGGAGAATTGTTGCAAATTGAAAAAGCAAGAAAATTAGACATTGACGAAAGTGTGTACTTTGAAATAATTCGACAAAAAACAGCATCCTTAATTGCATCATGCTGTGCATGTGGAGCTCAAAGTGTGAATTCTGAAAAAAACACAATTGAAATACTCCGTAAATTTGGCGAAACAACTGGAATTGCTTTTCAAATTAAAGATGATTTATTTGATTTTGGCAACAGTGCAGAAACAGGCAAACCAACCGGCATAGATTTAAAAGAAAAAAAAATGACCTTGCCTTTGATATTTGCCCTTTCACAATCTAGTTCTAAAATAAAATCAGAGATGATTGGTATAATTAAGAATTACTCTGAAGATGAAAAAAAAGTAGAAAAAGTAATTGACTTTATTTTAAATTCCGGGGGAATCAATTATTCTACAAACAAAATGTTAGCATATAGAGATTCTGCATTACAAAGTATTGAACCATTTAAAGGACCTCCAGCCTATCAATCTTTAGTTGACTTAGTTATGTTTACCACCGAAAGAACCAAATAATATGAAAGTAATAAACTATTTTTTTTGTTTTTTAATTGTTGTAAGTGCTAGCTTTTGTAAAAACAAAAAAGCTACTATTCAATCAAATAGTTCAGAAACATCCAGTGTAAATGATACTATTGCTAAAGTTAGCGATGGCCCTTACACAGAATATTATTCTAATGGAAAACTAAAAGCAGAGGGAGAAATAGAAAATGGACTAAGAGAAGGAACCTGGATTTCTTATTCTTCAGAGGGAAATATCATGAGCAAGTGCGACTACACCAAAGGAGTAAAAAACGGTAATATTGAAGTTTTTCATCCCAATGGAAAAACTCTTTACAAAGGGAAATTCGAAAACAATAAAGAAGCTGGTGTTTGGGAGTTTTATAGCAACGACGGTAAAAAACAAAAAACAAAAGATTACACAGCAAAAAACCATTTGTAATTGAATGTGTTTAGTGAAGCGAATATGTTAATTTTGAACAAATATTTTTTTGATGCAAGACATAAAAACTGAAAACAACCTTACCTCTAAAGATTTTGCAACCGACCAAGAAGTAAGGTGGTGCCCCGGTTGTGGCGATTATTCTATTCTAAAACAAGTACAAACAGTTTTACCTGAATTAGGACTCCCAAAAGAAAAAATAGTTTTTATCTCTGGTATTGGTTGCTCCTCTCGTTTCCCTTATTACATGGAAACCTATGGAATGCACAGCATACATGGAAGAGCCACTGCCATTGCAAGTGGATTAAAAATTACAAGACCAGATCTTAGCATTTGGATTGTTACGGGTGATGGTGATTCTTTATCCATTGGTGGAAATCATTTAATACATTTGCTAAGAAGAAACATTGATGTTAATATTCTTTTATTTAACAACGAAATATACGGATTAACCAAAGGCCAATATTCTCCTACCTCACACGAAGGTCAAATTACAAAATCCACCCCTGTTGGTGTTGTAGATCATCCTTTTAACCCAATAGCATTGGCGCTAGGTGCAAACGCCACGTTCATAGCCCGAAGTATGGATAGGGACCCCGTTCATCTGAGAGATATTTTAAAAAAAGCTAATTCTCACAAAGGAAGTTCATTGGTAGAAATTTATCAAAACTGCAATGTATTTAATGATGGCGCCTTTGAAGTGTTCACAGAAAAAGGTTCAAAAAAACAAAACACTTTGTTTCTTGAAGAAGGAAAACCTCTGCTCTTTGGAGAAAACAACAAATACGGAATTAAACTTGAAGGATTAAATCCTGTTATTATTGAAGTAGAAAATTCAGAAAATTCTATAAACGATTTATTTATTCATAATTCATCAGATTTAACTAAGGCAAGCATCCTATCTAGAATGTTTGATAATCCTGAACAAGAACAAGCATTCCCAAGGCCATTTGGTATTTTTTATGCCAACAAAAAATCAACTTACGAAGACGATTTAACACTTCAAATAAATGATTTTGTATCTTTCAAGGGCAAAGGAAATTTAGACGATTTGCTAAGAGGCAAAAACACTTGGGAAATCAAGTAACAGTAATTTAACGTTTGTTTCGTTATTTTTTTTAACTTGGACTAATTTTTACAACTACTCTTGCCAAATAAAGTGAAAAAATTGCTTTGTATTTTATTGACGATTTTCTCTTTCACAGCTTTTTCTCAAGTTGTAATAAACGAATTCTCTACAAGCAACAACGGTTATGATGATGGTTCTGGCGATACTAATTCAGACTGGATTGAACTCTTCAACAATGCCGCAACTCCAACAAACATCGGAACCTACTACCTTAGCGATAATATCAGTAATCCAACGAAATGGCAAATCCCTGCTGGCACAATAATTCCGGCAAATGGTTTTTTAGTTGTTTTTGCAACGGGCAGAAATATTACTTCAGGTACTCCACTGCACACCAACTTTAAAATTAATCAATCCTCCCAAGAAGAAGTTGTTTTTGCAGATCCTTCTGGTGTTGTGATAGACATGTATCAAATAACGTTTTCTACACTTAATGGCCACAGCAGAGGAAGAAGCACAAACGGAGCTTTAACTTGGTCTGTATTTTCAACTTCTACTCCTGATGCCAGCAACAATACACAAACTGCTTTTAATGGCTATTTACCTTCTCCTTTTTTTAGCTTAACTGCCGGGTTTTATTCAGGAACACAAACTCTCACCATCACCAATACTGACCCCAATATTCAAATTAGATTTACAACAAACGGACAAGAACCAATACCCTCATCCACCCTGTACAATAATAATCCAATAAACATTTCAGTTACTACAGTTGTAAAAGCAAAAGCATTTCCGGTTTCCGGTGCATTTTTACCCAGCCAAACATTTACCAACACATATTTGATAAATGCCACTCATTCTATGGCTGTAGTTTCATGTACAGGAGATTATAATGGTCTACTAAACCAATGGCCAGGAGGTCCAGGCATAAATACAACTTTTGAATATTTCGATAAAAACAATATTTTTCAATTTGAAACTACCGGAGATATGCGGCCACACGGGAATGATTCATGGAATTACAATACCGATAACAAAGGAATGAGATTTCATGCCCAAGATCAATATGGTGGAGGTGGTGATATTGACTATCCATTATTTTCAACCTCTGCAAGAGAGAAATTCCCCGTTGTTATTTTAAAAACAGGAGCTTCAGACAATTACCCTTACGCCACAACTAATGCAGGGTGGGTAAGTACACATATAAGAGATGTTTTTGCACAAACGCTGGCCCAAAAGAATAATTTAAATATAGATGTTAGGCGTTATGAACCCTGTGTGTTGTATTTAAACGGTCAGTATTGGGGGGTTTACGAAATTCGCGAAAGAGTAGATGAAGATTACGTAAACTACTACTACAACGTAGAAGAAGAAAATTTAAACATGATTAGATTTTGGGGCGGTACAATTCTAGATGCAGGCAGTGATGCAGATTGGTGTGCACTTAATACCTACATGAACAGCAACAGCTTAAGCATTCAGACCAATTACGATTATGTAGCACAACGTTTTGATATCTCCAGTTTTATCGACTATTTTATTTACAATACGTTTATTATGAATAACGATTGGCTCAATTGGAATACTCATTGGTGGAATGCAAATGGAGCACCGGCAGTTAAATGGAGGTATGCTTTATGGGATCAAGATAACATTATGGGTTGCGGTGGGCCGCAATATACAGGCATAGGCGGAACTACAAATGAAAACCCTTGTGAAGTATCTAATTTATTTTCAGGTGCAGGTTGCAGTATTGCTCACACTCAAATGTTTAATAGATTAATGCAAAATCAATCTTTTTTTCAGCAATACATTAATAGATATTCTCAATTAAACAACAGTTTAATGGATTGTGATAAAACCATACATCACCTTGATAGTTTAGTAAATTTAATTTCACCTGAAATGCCACGTCATATACAGCGATGGGGAGGAAACATAAATCAGTGGAACAATAATCTCCAACGAATGAGAGATACTATTTCTGCCCGCTGCACAATAATTGATACACTTTTAGTAGATTGCTATGCACCGCAAATCTCAGGTCCATTTAACCTTACAGTAATAGAAAGTTTAGACACCAATTCAACTGTGGTATACAACAATATTACTTTTGTTGATACAACATGGACTGGCACCTATTTTGGAGGACTAACAACAACAATTTCTGCCATTGGAAATGACCCTTGTTTTGTTTTTGACCATTGGCAAACTACCAATGGAATAATTTTACCCGACATCTATTCGCCCTTTGCAACATACAGCATGACGGGGAATGATACACTTAAACCAATTTTTAAAAATGTGTTTAAACAACTCCGCGATACTTCCGTTTGCAAGGGAGAAAACGTAAACATCTTAACCTATAATTTACCTGTTGCTCCTGAATGGTATGTTTTAAATAATCCAAATTTACTTCAGGTTGCAAACACTTATCAAACTGTGGCTTTAGACACTACAAAATATTTATTAAAAATTGGTTCTTGCTCAGATACTCTCACTCTTTTTGTGAAACCAGTTCCTGAATTTGATTTTGGTATTAGTGAAATTAAAAAATGTAACAACGATTCATTTATTGTTCAAGTTCAATACCCAAATGCCGTATGGCTTTGGAATACCGGAGAAATGGTGCCAAGCAAAATTATCAAAGAAACAGGAACATATATTTTAAAAGCTACAAAAGATAATTGTAGTTTTAGCGACACATTAGTTGCAGAATTTATTGTTGCACCTACCTTGGAACTTGGCAATGATACCATCATTTGCAGAGGAGACAAAATTGAAGTAGTGGCTTTGGGAGATTATTTAAATTTAAAGTGGAACGATAATGATACGTTATACTCTAAATTAATCTCTAAGCCGGGCAATTATTTTGCAGTTGCAAAAAATGAATTGTGCAATACAACAGATTCAATAAACATTAAAGAAAAACTTTGTTTGCCTTGTGGAGTATATTTCCCTAATACATTTACACCAAACTTCGACAATTTAAACGATGTGTTTAAACCCACTTTTGGAACCTGTAATATTATTAATTACGAATTAAAAATTTTTGATAGAATAGGTACATTAGTTTTTCAATCAACAGATTTAGACGATTATTGGGATGGCATAGATTACAAAGAAGGCGGTTATGCTTTTGCTGTAACATATACCATAAAATACAGAAGTACTTCTGAAAATTATTTAAAAAATGGACACGTTTACTTAACAAGATAATTTATTGTATGCTTAAAAAAAATATTCTTTTTTTATTGTTTTCTTTTTACACAGTATTTGGCTATTCTCAAGAATCATGGCTATCTAAACCACTCAGAGACACCATTAACTCAGCAAATTCTACTCTTGATGTATTAATTGTTTTTAAAAGCAAATGCAACTTAGATTCATTGCAAAATCAGTTTAGAATAAAAAAAACAGATACTGATTCAAGAGCTAAAACAACTATTAAACTCCTTAAAAAAACTGCCTTTGAATCTCAAAAAAATGTTTACTCGTTTCTTTTGCAAACCATGAGAACCTCCAACAATGCAATTGATTCTATTAGGCCTTTTTGGATTTGCAATGCTATCTATTGCAAAATTAATCCGCAACTTATTGATGACTTGTTAAATTTTAGAGAAATTGAACACATTGAACTTACTTCTGAAAAGCAGGTTATTGCTGAACAAACCATTATAGAAGAAACACAAACAATGGCCAGCCCAGGCGGCAAAGAACAAGGACTTGTTGCAATAAAAGCACCTGCACTTTGGGCAATGGGTTATACAGGTCAAAGTAGAATTTTATACAGTGTAGATACAGGAGTTTGGCCAACTCATCCGGCTATTGGAAATAGATTTTTAGCTAATTATTTTTCTTACTCTCAAACATGGTTTCCTTTTGATAGCCAATATCCCTCTGATAAAAGCAACAGCCATGGCACACACACCATAGGCACAGTATTAGGATTGCAGCAAAATACAAACGATACCATTGGAGTTGCTTTTAATTCTTATTTTATCGCCGCCGATCCTATTGTTCAAGACCTTGCCGACGTAAAGCCAATAACCGTTATCATGACTTCTTTTGAATGGGCAATGAACCCCGATGGTGATACTGCTACAACTTCGGATATCCCCGATGCAATAAACAACTCTTGGGGAATTGCCTTAACACCACAAGACGATACGTTGTGTGTAAGTGTAGTTTCTGATCTATTAAATGCAGTAGAAGCAGCCGGAATTGCAGCAATTTTTTCGGCAGGAAACGAAGGTCCTGGTGCTCAAACTGTGGGACGACCAGCTTTTATCAGCAATTCCATTGTAAATAATTTTTCTGTAGGTGCTTTAGATGGCAATAATATAAATTATCCAATAGCCTCTTTCTCTAGCCGTGGACCTGGCGTATGCGGTGGTGAAAGTTCAATTTTAATTAAGCCCGAAGTTTCTGCCCCGGGTGTAAATGTAAGATCTTGTGTAGGCACAAATAGCTATTCAAATTATTCGGGAACATCAATGGCCGGGCCGCATGTTGCAGGCGCTGTACTGTTGCTAAAAGAAGCCTTTCCATATTTACCCGGTGAAGAAATAAAATTAGCCCTTTATAATACAGCAATAGATTTAGGTGAACCTGGCGAAGATAATACTTATGGAATGGGAATGATTGACGTATTGGCGGCTTACAATTACTTAGCCTTAAATAATGCTCCTGTTCCACCAGCATCTAAAAAGTTTGATTTAAGAGTAGAAAAAATTATTCTACCTCAAGAAAATGGAATTTTATGCACACCTAATTTTTCTCCTCAAATTATTATAAAAAATAATGGAGACAGCATTATAAATGGTATAAAAGTTTATTATAAAATTGCTGCTAATACTGAACAAAACACTACAATTAATACATCAATGATTTCAGGTCAGATTGATACAATTAACTTAAGTCCACTTTTCTTTAACCAATCTGGATTAATAGAATTTTTTGTACGAACAGAAATGCTAAATTCTAACGCTATTGAGACTGACGTTATAAACAACAGAAGAGTAAGTAGATTTAATTTTATTCCAGAAGCTAACCTACCTTTTCATGATGACTTTGAATCTGCAGCTATTTCACAGAATTTTGTTGTAAAAAATCCAAACAACGACGCCACTTGGAAAGTCGATTCCACAGCAGGTTTAGCTGAAAGTAATATTTCTGCAGTAATGCCGTTTAATTCTTCTATTGACTTTAACAACGTAGATGAACTTATAAGCCCGGTATTTAATTTTAGCAATTCAGATTCATTAACGTTAAAATTTTCTGTTGCATACAAATTAAGAGCAACGCAGCTTTCAGATTCCTTAAAAGTTTTACTAAGTAACAATTGCGGAGAATCGTTTGATTATAAAATTTACAACAAAGGAGGAAACAGTTTAAGCACTTCAACAGGAACAACCAATAATTATCTTCCAACAATTTCAACAGATTGGCGAGAAGAATCCATAAGTCTAAATCAATTTACTGGGCAAAATGGAATAGTATTAAAATTCATTGCAAAAAACAGAAAAGGTAATTACTTGAGTCTCGATAACATTTGGCTCTACAATGGTGTTCAACCAAATTTTATAAATGAACAAAACATAGAAAGTCCAACGGTATATCCAAATCCAGCAAATGAATATTTAATGATTAATTTCCCAAAAAGTAAAATCACCAATCCTGTGGTAAATGTTTACTCCATCGACGGTAAAAAAGTACTTTCGGAAAATTCAAATTTCATTTCAGTTCAAACCCTTGGCAATGGAATTTATTTTGTAGAAACCATTGCTTTTAACACTTCATTCAAAAGCAAGATTGTAATTTCTAAATAATATTCTCTGTACCACCAATATTTAGAACATAAGGTCACATAAGTTCCTAAGAAATATAACTCAACTTAAGCATATTTGCTCTGCCTTTTTCTTCCATAGGAATACTCGCTATATTTATAATTAAGTCGTCAGTGCCCACCAAATTATTCTTCTTTAAAAATTCTTTTATTTCTTTTATTGTTTCGTCAGTACTTACGTAATTATTGTAGTAATAACCTCTAACACCCCACACTAAACTCATGGTGTTTAATAAAACAGGATTATCTGTAAAAATAAAAATATTGGCTTTGGGCCTGTGACTTGCCAATTTAAATCCTGTGTAACCAGAATTTGTCATAGTTACTATTGCCGCCGCATCCACTTGCTGTGCCATTACACATGCATTGTAACAGATAGAATCTGAAATGTATGTTTGGTTTTTTACAACCGGCCTATGTTCTTTAAAATAAATATTGCTATTTTTTTCAACTGCATAAATTATGCTTTGCATGTTTTCTATTACCCTTACAGGAAATTTGCCTACAGAAGTTTCTCCGCTTAGCATCACCGCATCAGCTCCATCAATTACAGCATTTGCCACATCATTTACTTCGGCACGTGTAGGAGCATAATTTGTAATCATACTTTCCATCATTTGTGTGGCAATAATTACGGGTTTGGAGGCAGCGATAGATTTATTTACAATCATCTTTTGCATCAGTGGAACTTCTTCCATTGGCATTTCCACTCCTAAATCTCCACGGGCTACCATTATGCCGTCGGACATGTCAATGATATTGTCAATTTCTCTGATGGCTTCGGGCTTTTCTATTTTTGCAATAACTCTGCAAGTTTTATGAGCTGCTTTAATTTTTTCTTTTAATTCAATAACGTCAGTAACTGTACGAACAAAGGAAAGGCCTATCCATTCTACATTATTCTTTAATGCAAAATCTAAATCCAACAAATCTTTTTTTGTAAGCGATGGAAGAGAAATTCTTGTATTTGGCAAGTTCACACCCTTCTTTGAAGAGAGTGTTCCACCATTTACAACAACTGCTTTTACAGTATCCTCGTAGTTAGTTTCAACAACCGTTAACTTCAATTTTCCATCATCAATTAAAATATGATCACCAATTTTTACATCTTTAGGGAATTCCTGATACGTCATAAATAATTTTTCGGCGGTTCCCATTACTTCTGTAGTAGTAAACGTTACCTCTCTACCGTTAATTAATTCTACTGCATTATTCTCTACATTTCCTATTCTAAGTTTAGGACCTTGCAAATCAACCAAAATGGCAATATTGGTATTTTTTTCTTTGTTTATTTGTCTTATAATATCAATAACTTTTTGATGATCGTCGTAAGAACCGTGAGAAGAATTAATTCTGCATACATCTAATCCAGCTTCTATCATTTGCTCAAGCACTTCTCTGCTTGAACTTGCAGGACCCATTGTTGCAACAATTTTTGTTTTACTCCAAGATTTCATTTTATATTTTTTTAAATAAATAAATTTATTTTCGATTGTACATTCTTTATTTCCAAAATAACCGCTGCCGATACCGTTTCAATTTCTGCAAAAGATTTTACTATTTTTTCGAACTCTTTTTTTTTATGAGATTCAACCCTTAGTAAAAAAAAATAGTCGAACTTTTTTTGATCAGCCAGTAAAAATCCTTTGGAACCCAAATTGGAAATTACGCTGTATTCTTTTTTTGAATTTTCGTCGTAGAACTGAAATGCAGAGTGTTTGCTTGGTTCATTTCTATTTTCTTTTTCGGATTCTTCAAACAATCCAGCACCGGTAGTAGACTCCTCTACAATCATTTCAATATCATCTATTCGTTTTAAATCGAGCTGAAAAAATGTATTGATATCAAACACAAGTTTATAATCTCTAACCGCAGAAATAATTCCTGCAATAAAAAACTCTTCGTCCCACTTGATATTAATTTTTTTCGACATTGTGTAATAAGAACACTAAGCTAAACAAATTTTAATTGAATGACAATTGTAACAAAAAGAAAATTAAATTGATGTTATTTATAATTAAATTATTATCAACTCTTTGCAATATTTTTCGCAAGCTTGTTGTTCAGCACTTTTTTTTGATTTTCCAACTCCCTCAGAAACCTTTTCACTGCCTATAAACAGCGAAATTTTATAATAATCGCTTTGCCCTTTCCCTCCTTCTTGGTCAATAACAAACTTAATGGATTTTTTTTCTTTGTGTGAATATTCTATTACTCTACTTTTAAAATCAATTTCAGTATGTTCTATTTCATCCATATTTAAATGGATATTCACTAACCTGTTCACTATAAAATGTTCTGTTTTTTTGTACCCAAAATCCATAAAAACGGCGCCAATTAAAGCTTCTAGGGCATCGCCTTCGTAAGATTTAGAAATTATGTTGTTGTGCTTAACTGTTTCTACAAACTCAGGCAATCCAAGTTTTTTTGATAAACGATTTATACTGTCTCTACTAACAATTCTCGACCTCATCTTGGTTAAAAATCCTTCGTCTTTTAACGGAAATTTGTTGTACAAGTAATTTGCAATAACGGTACTAAGGATTGCGTCGCCTAAAAATTCTAAACGTTCATTGCTATCTTTTACTCCTTTAATAATAACATTTGAAGCTGATTTATGCCTTAACGCTTGTTTGTAGTATTCGATATTATTTGGGTAAAATCCCAATAAATTCTTAAGAAACGAATAGAGTCTCTTTTCCTTATTAAAAGATTTGTAAAATAAAATCGGAAACAAAAAGTTTAACAACTGATTTTAATGCTTCAGTTTTTTAAAAATCACAGAAGCATTGTGACCACCAAAACCAAAGGTGTTGCTGAGTGCAGCATTAATTACTCTTGATTGAGACTTATTAAATGTAAAATTTAATTGTTGGTCAAAAGTGGGGTCATCTGTAAAATGATTAATTGTTGGAGGGACGATATCATTTTTTACTGCTAAAACAGATGATATTGCTTCTATAATTCCTGCTGCGCCTAACAAGTGACCAGTCATAGATTTTGTAGAAGAAATATTGAGTTTGTAAGCATCCTCTCCAAAAACACTTACTATCGCTTTTGTTTCGCTTATATCACCTAGTGGTGTTGAAGTTCCGTGAACATTGATGTAATCAATTTCATTTTTAGACATTTCAGCATCCGACAATGCATTTTTCATGACGTTTGTTGCACCTAATCCATCAGGATGTGGGGCAGTCATGTGGTAAGCATCGGCACTCATTCCACCACCTGCAAACTCTGCATAAATTTTTGCACCTCTTGCAATGGCATGGTTGTACTCTTCTAAAACCATTGCACCAGCGCCTTCACCTAGCACAAATCCATCTCTGTCTAAATCAAATGGACGAGATGCTGTTTCTGGAGAATCGTTTCTGGTAGATAAGGCTTGCAGAGCATTAAATCCGCCTATACCGGCTTGGTTTACAGCCGCCTCAGAACCACCGCTAATCATAACATCTGCTTTGCCTAACCTAATGTAGTTAAAAGCATCAATCAATGCATTAGTTGAGGATGCACAAGCAGAAACTGTTGTAAAATTTGGTCCTCTAAATCCATATTTTATACTGATAAGCCCGGGAGCAATATCAGCTATCATTTTTGGAATAAAAAATGGATTGAACCTTGGCGTTCCATCGCCTTTTGCAAAATCAGAACATTCGTGTAAGAAAGTATCTAGCCCACCAATTCCTGAGCCCCATATTACACCTACTCTATCTGGATTTAACGAAGGAACATGCAAACCAGAGTCAACAATTGCTTGGTCAGAAACAACTAAAGCATACTGGGCAAATTTGTCCATTTTTCTGGACTCCTTTCTTTCTATAAATTGCCCTACGTCAAATCCTTTTACTTCGCAAGCAAATTTGGTTTTAAATTTTGTAGCATCAAAATGAGTAATAGCAGCGGCGCCAGAAACTCCTGCCACAAGGTTGTTCCAGTACTCATTAACTGTATTCCCTAGTGGCGTAAGTGCTCCAAGTCCCGTTACTACTACTCTTTTTAATTCCATTGAAGCTATCCGTTTTATGGATTATTTTACGTTCGCCTCAATGTAGCTAATTGCTTGACCAACAGTTCCGATGTTTTCGGCTTGATCATCTGGAATAGCAATGTCAAATTCTTTTTCAAATTCCATAATCAATTCTACGGTATCCAAAGAATCTGCTCCTAAATCGTTTGTAAAGCTTGCCTCAGGGGTAACTTCTTTTTCGTCAACTCCTAATTTATCAACAATAATTGCTTTTACTCTAGATGTAATGTCTGACATTTTTTATATTTTTATATTATTAGTAATGCAAAGAAAAATAAATATTGCATCGTTTCCAAATTTTAATTTGCACAATTTTATTAAAGATTTTTTTTAAGTAAAATTTTGAAATTGTATTGCCAATAATTGTGATGCCCTAATACCATCTTATGTAAACAAACAATTTTGCAACTGCTTTGCTATAAACCAGTTTCTAAATAATTTAAATTTTGTTTCTTCCTATTTCAATTACATTCAAATTTTTTATATCTCCGTTTACCAATTCAAACTTTAGCATTGTTCTAACTTTATGAAATCCATGATTTCCTGCGGCACCCGGATTCATATATAAAAACCGTTTTAAAGTATTATACTGTACCTTTAAAATATGTGAGTGCCCACATATAAATAGCTGGGGTTTATATGTTTCAATGGCCTGCTGGGCTTCAGTATTTAAATTTGAAAAACTTCCTGCGATATGAAGAATAACAACTTTTACTTTCTCTGTTTCAAAAGAGTTGACCTTAGGAAATAGCATTCGAACATTTGTATCGTCAATATTTCCATAAACTGCCCTAAAGGTTTTACCATTTAAAACTTTTGAAAAATTCTCTATCCATTCAATATTTCCTATATCTCCTGCATGCCAAATTTCGTCAACCTCCTTTGAATGATTAATTATAAAATTATCTAAATCAGAATGTGTATCAGAAATTAGAAGTATTTTTTTCAAATAACTATCTAATCAAAGTAACTGTTCCGGTTTTTCTAATTTTCTTGCCTAGAGAATCAGTAGCTTTTATATACCATGT
>JBAXQC010000035.1:0-28221 GCA_037131955.1 Bacteroidota bacterium | reverse complement strand
GCTAAGCCACCACTAGCCCAAGACAAATTTGCTTGATTTAAACATATACCAGTTTCTGCATCAGCAGGACCAATATATGTAGCACAGTTTGGAGCAACACCAAGGTCTATTTCAACTTCTATAGCAAATCTAAAAGGACTATCAGGGGCAAAATCCGTCCAGGTAGTTCCACCAGTTGGTGCGGCATAATAGAATGTTTGTGGTCTTATTGGTGTTTCATTTTGGTATGCAAATGCAATATTTGTAGTACCAATTTGTCTAACACCTACATAAAAATCGCCTGTTACGGTAACCGGAGGATCTACTGTAATAAATGCAGTACCAATGGCAGAAGTTAATCCTGTTATTTCGGAAACCAAAGCACCTGGAGCACCTCCAGGGCCAGTTGCATCCCAAATACCTAATGCATATTGTTGACCAGCACCTGTAAAGTCAACATTTACTTGGTTTATAGGGTTTGTGCCGTTTGAATTGAATTTTGCAACAAAGTCACCCGTGCCGCCATTAAAGCCAACTCCAAACGCTTCATTTGCAACATTGTTCAATTTATATGTATAAACATTTGTTGTTGTTAATTGCTCAATTGATTGAGAGTCATTTGTAGTTTCTTGATCTGCAGGAACTGAAACAGTAATTGTATTTGTTCCAACAACTGTTGGTGAGAAACCAGGGAAATTAACTGTTGCAGTTGCACCGGCCACTATTGTAACATTTTGTGTTAATGTAAATGTATTTGCACCTGTAACATTTAACGTTACGGGGATTGTTGCAGTACTAAATGTATTGTTGTTTCTTACTATTGCAGAAACCGTATGAGGAGTTCCAAAACCTACTGGTAATTTACCTAAGGTGTATACAATATCAACACCAGCATCATTTGTAACAGGCAAGCAAGAAGCATTGCCAACTACATTTGGTCCTACAGATGCAATTATACCAGGTCCATTAAGATATCCATCTTGATACTCAATTTGACCAAATGAATTTAAGATTTGATAACCAACCTCTCCAGCAAATGAACCTGCATTAAATTGAGATGTAATTGCATCACCTTCATTAACTTGGAAAGCAATTGTTTCAGGACCATTTCCATTTAATAAAGAAAACGGGCTTCCAACAACCTCAACTCCATTAGCAAATACATTAACTGTTCCTCCGTTCCAGCCATCTCCAAAGCTATCGAACATCACAATAGAGTAGTTACAATTATTACAAGTACCTGTTGTATAACTTTGAATTGCACAACCTGTTGCTGCACCAAAATTATTAAAAGGCACCACACTGTAATAGTAAGTTGTGTTTGGCAACAAAGTTCCAGGATAGAATGAATTGATATCTACAGTAGTAACAGTAGCGCCAACTAAGTTTGGGTCAGTTCCAAAAGTAACTGTATAACCAAGTGTTGCACCAACAGGAGCCCAATTTATGGCACCTGAATTTAAACAAATATCTGTAGCACCATTAACAGGCGAGGATATTGTTGCACATACAGGTGGTGTAGTAATACATGAGATAGCTGCTTCCCAACCAGCTGCAGGTACACTGCCGTCAGAGGTAAATTGAAAAGTAAGTTGTCCGGTAGGATTTGAAGCGGTAACAATACCTGGGCCATTTGCACCTGTATAACCTGCAGCGGGACCAATTTGTGGCGATAAGATACTAGCACCGTTGAAAACCTTTAAGAAATCAAAATTGTTTTCAAGCGCAAAAGATAAGAAATCAACTTGGGCAAAAGCACCTGGTGTGCTCGGAGTAATTGTAAATGTTGAATTTTCACCGTTTTGATAATTACCTGTTATATTTCCAGAATCAAAATAATTTCCTACACAAGCTGTGACATTGGCATTAGATTGAAGATATGTAATACATGTTCCTGTAGTAAATGAAGCAATTGAACAACCTGTTGCAGCACCAAATTCGTTTAGAGGAACTATTTTCCAATAATATACCGTATTAGGTAATAGCAAACCAGGATAGTAATTATTTGTTGTTACGTTTACCGGTACTACGCCAGTTAATGCAGGGTCAGTGCCAAAATAAACATCATAAGAAGTTGGAGCCAAGCCACCACTTGCCCATGTAATTGTACCCTGGTTAATACAAATGTCAGTTGTACCATCTAGCGGAGAACTATAAACTGCACAGTTTGGAGGAATAGGCAAGGCCATTTCCACTTCCATTGCAAAACGGAAACTTGCCGGAATGTCTTTCACATCTAACCAAGTATTAGAGCCTGTAGGAGAGGAATATAAAAATGTTCCGGCTCTAAGTGGATCTTCTATTTGGTATGCAAACCCAACATTTGTGATTGTTGTTTGAATTACACCAACGTAAAATGCACCATTTACTGGAACAGCAGGATTAATTGTAATAAAATCCGTACCAATATTTGTAGTAGCACTTGGTGAACTATACAACAAAGTTCCTGGAGTTCCATTTAAGCCTGTTGCATCCCAAATACCTATTTGATACCCCGCTCCTGCAACTGTAAAATCAACTTTAACGGAGTTAATGCTTCCAGGTTGGTTGGTAACAAATTTTGAAACAAAGTCGCCAGTTGCACCTGTAAAACCCACGCCATTTGCTTCGTTTGGAATAGAAGGGTATTTGTAAGAAAATGCATTTGCTGAAACTTCTTGATCTATTTCAACTGTATTGTTTGAATTATCTTCGTCTGCTGCAACACTAATGTTTAAATTCTGTAAACCAGTTGAAGGAGCAGTATATCCATCAAAAGTAACCATTCCAATCTCTTGTGCAGCCAAAGTAATGGTTTGTGTGTTTGTATATGAATTGGCCCCAGAAACTGTTAATGTTACCGGGAAAGTTAAATTTAATGTGCTGTTATTATTTTTTACATACGCCACCACTTGGTGGGGAGTTCCAAAACCTTGAGGTAATTTACCTAAAGTATAAGCATACAATACAACCGCATCATTTACTACAGGAGGCACACAAGATATAGTTGCTTCCCAACCTGCTTGTGGTACCGAGGCATCTGTTGTAAATTGGAACGTAAGTTCTCCTGTTGGATTAGAAGCAACAATAATTCCTGGAGGATTACTTGTATCAAATATACCAATAACTGGAGACAAAGCATCAGGACCATTAAAAATAGTTAATTCATCAAACCCAGTTTCTACAGTAAAACTTGTGAAATCAAACTGAAGCATTTGGCCTGGTGTAGAAGGAGTAAACGTTTGCGTTAAATTGGCATTATTCGTGTAATTTCCTAATCCTCCGTTGTCATAAAATGTTCCTGAGCAAGTTGTAACTGGATTTCCATCCATAATAAAACAGTTTTCGTTATTAACCATTACTGGAACTGAAAACACCGTTTCTCCTGAACATGTTAGTGAACAGCGATAATATGTTGTAGCAGCTTGAGTGGTAGAATAAAAGGAGGTATTTGCTCCGACAATATCAGCAAAATCAACTCCATTGGTAGACGACTGCCATTGAAATATCATACCACTACCAAAAGTATTTCCTGTGAGACTTAAATTAAAGTTTAAACCAGAACACAAAGAAGTTGAAGATGAATTTGCCGTTCCGGCAATTGGAGGTGCAACACAAGGAAGGCCTGGCAACACTTCCACGTCATAATCCTCCGTTTCTCCGTAAGTAAAATTATTACAAGGATCTATATTTAAGTTATTAAATACACACCGAACTCTCATTCTAGTCAATCCCGAAGTAGCATCAATAGGAACAATAAAAGATCCTGTAAAGATTGTTGAGCTATTTCCAAGATTTGGTGTTACATAAACCAATTCTGTAGGTTGATCTCCAAACGTTCCATTTTGGTTGTAGTCTATCCAAACAGCAATACCTTGATTCCATTGCGGAGAGCCAGTTTGAAGACTTAAATCAACTGATTGGCCTGGATTTACAGTTAAAATTTGGCCACCATAATAATTATAATTATTTACCTGTCCGTTACAACCGGAATTTAAATTTGAAATATCAGTTAAACCACCAGTAGTAAAAAAATTATTTACATAATCCTGACTAGTGGGAGCGTTACACAATATAGTATAGGTGGGCACACAATACACCGCAGGTGGAGGTGGTGGCTGAGCAATAGAAGCTGATGAAAGCAACAATAACGTTGCACCTACAAATTGCTTGATTTTTTTTAAGTAATTATTTATTTTCATATTTCTGATTATTGATTACTTTTTTTCGTTAAATGTTTCTAATCTCATTTTTTCAAGTTCAATTATAGCCTTTCTTGATCTAGCTAATTCTTCACCTTTTAAAGTGTTTAGCCTAGCTTTTTCTAACTCGATTCTTTTATCAATTTGCTTCCTTGCCTCAACATCACCCAACGTGTTTTTATCCTTTACTGGAGCACCAATTTCTTTGTTTGCGGGCTTAGATGAACTAAATGCAGGTGAACTTTTTGCATTTTTTGTTGCTGCAGTGGGAGCAATTTCAACTTTGCCTGAAGTTCTATTGACTTCTTTAGTTTTTTTGTTTGCAGCAGCCTTTTCTAATAACAATTTGGTTGTTGCAGGGTCATTGTAATCAATAAAAATGCCGTTTGCGTCAGCTTTTATTAACTTTTTGTAGCTTGGATCAATTTTAGTCATTTCATCTACAAATTGCTTGGAGACTTTAATCCCCCCGTGTTCTGCTGCTTGGGATTTCCCAAACATTAAAAGTCCAACTGCTAGGAACAAGCCTAGTAATAAACTTTTCGTGTTTTTAATTGTTTTCGATTTCATTGTTTGTTATATTTATTTTTAGTTTTTTTTATAATTGAGTTCGCAATTTATAAAGTATTTTATTAATTACAGAAACTTTTTCTTCGATAAGCGGTTTATTTATATCAACCATATATACAACCTTTTAATTTTCAAGCCCTTACTCTTTTAATAAAATTTTAATATCTTTTATAAGCCTCTGAACGTCCTTTTTATCTGTGCCATCATAGAATCCACGTATATTTTTCTTAGTATCAATGAGTGCAAAATTCTGAGTATGAATAAAATCATTAGGACCACCGTCTCCAATTTCGGCATTTAACAAATAGCTTTCTCTTGCCATGTTATACAGCTGCTTTTTATCTCCCGTAACAAAATGCCATTGTTCTGCATTTGCATGGTGGGCTTTTGCATAATCGTACAACACATTTACCGAATCGTTCTCTGGATTTACTGTATGTGACAAGAATTTTATCTTGTTATTGCCTGAAAACTCTTTTGCTACTAATTCAATTTGTATAGACATTATTGGACAGATACTTTGACAAGTAGTAAAAAAATAATCTGTTACGTAAATACTTCCCTCAAAGGTTTTTTCTGAAATGCTATCTCCATTTTGATTAATAAATTTAAATGGTTTTACAGTGTGAAAAACAGAGTCTTTTCCGTTAAAATATTTTTGACCATAAATAGGAAGAGTTTTAATAGGTTTGTCACTTAATTTATAGAATATGGCAAGGCCAAAAAATACTAAGGCTGTAAGTACAATTAAATACGTAAAAAATCCAATTTTTTTCATGTAGAATAAATTTTTTTTGGGAACAAAAGTAGAATAAGTATCGTTTAATTGTAGCTAAAATATTTTTTTTGAAGAATTATTATGACATTTTAGGTTTAAAAAAAAACTCCACTCAATTGGAGATAAAAAAAGCATACAGGATACTAGCATTTAAATTTCATCCGGATAAAAATCCAAGTGAGATTGAAAATGAAAAATTTAAACAAATAAACGAAGCGTATTCTATTTTGGGTGACGAATACAAAAGAAGAAATTACGATTTAAATTATGGATATATTAGCGATAGTTTAAATAGTAAAAAACCAAGAGACCGAGCATACTATAATAAATACCAAAGAGGAAGAAATACCACTTTCAAAAATCAAAATTTCAAGGCTAAAAAAAAAGTATCACACCGCAAAGAATTTAAAAAACTAGAATACTTTATGTTCTATGTATTGCTTAGTTTTGGTGTTCTCGGGTTTATTAACTCTTGCAAAGATTTATATTACTTTGGTGCGGAAAAATCTAATGGAATAAATGGACTATTTTTCAGCATAACATTTTCTGTTTTACTTGTCCTTGTTTGGCGTGTAAAAAAAGATGAAGACTGATTAGCTAAAGATATCATTCAAAACTTTTGTCCTGTATTCAAAAATTTCTTTTACCTTTTTTTCTACAAAAACTTTATTGATTATAGGTTCAAAAATCCATCCGGGAGAGAGAAACTCTACCGTATCTGTCATAACAGTTTTACCATCAATAAACTCAAAAGTATGTTCATGAATCCAAATTTTGTATGGACCTTTTATTTGAGAATCAATAAATCGAAAAGGTGGATCCCATGCAAGTATTTCTGTTTTCCAGTTAAATGGAATTCCCGATAATTTTATTCGGTATTCAATTAATGTTCCTTTAGACATTTTTATTGGCAAAGGAGTAAGAATTTTAAAACTTAACCCTTCTGGTGTTACCTTATTTAAATTTTCGGCTTTACTAAAAAATTCAAAAACCTCTTCAAGTGGTTTATTAAAAACAGTAACTGATTTGTGTATGTGGCTTTTCACTATTTATTCTGATATTACTTGTTCAACTTCTGGCACCAATCTTTTCAACAATCCTTCTATACCAGCTTTTAGAGTAATGGTACTAGAAGGGCAACCACTGCATGAACCTTGCATTTTAACGGTTACTGTACCATTTTTAAACGACTTTAATACTATTGCACCTCCATCTCCTTCCACTGCGGGTCTAATATATTCATCAAGAATTTCGGCAATTTTTATTTCTATCTCTGAAGTTGGAACCAATTGTTCATCTGGAACATCTTCTACTATTGAATTTTTATTTGTAATTATTGCCTTGGAAAATAATTCCTTTCCGCTATTGAAATACTCCGAAATAAAATTTCTTAACTGAGGAATTATTTCTGTCCATTCTATGTTTTGAGTTTTTGTAATTGTAATAAAATTTGTACTTACAAAAACATTTAACACAAAAGGGAAATTGAATAAGTCCTGCACCAATGGAGAATTTTTTGCTTCTGAGCCAAATTTAAATTCTATTGGGTCTCCTTCCACTAAATTTCTGTTAAGAACAAACTTAACAGCATTTGGGTTTGGTGTGCTTTCGGCATAAATTTCAGTTGGGATTAACGCTTTTTCCATATTATTGTTTTTATAAACTAAATTGCAAAGTAATTGTTTAATTTTTTTGCAAAAATACATCAGATTAATGGATTCAAGAAAAATAGATTTTTTAGTAATTGGTTCTGGTATTGCTGGACTATCCTATGCTCTAAAAGTTTGTGATCATGGTAAAGTGATCATTCTTACAAAATCAAACGAAGATGAAACAAACACAAAATATGCTCAAGGAGGAATAGCAGCAGTATTTTATGACAACGATTCTTTTGAAAAACATATAAATGACACTTTAGTTGCAGGAAGTGGAATATGCGATGAAGATGTAGTAAAAATGGTAGTAACGGAATCCACGCAAAGAGTTAAAGAGCTAATAGAATGGGGAACAAGTTTTGATAAAAAGGCAAGTGGCGAATATGATTTAGTAAAAGAAGGTGGTCATTCTGAGCATAGAATATTACACCACAAAGACAATACAGGTTTTGAAATTGAAAGGGCGCTTTTAGCGAAAGCTCGGAATCATCCAAACATAGAAATTTATGACCATATTTTTGCATTAGATATACTTACCCAACATCACCTTGGGGCTTTTGTTAACAGCAAAACAGAAGGGATAGAATGTTTTGGAATTTATGCCTTGAATGAACGAACACAACGTATTGAAAAAATTCTTTCCAAAATTATTTGTATGTGCAGCGGAGGAGCAGGTAATATTTATGAATCCACAACAAATCCTTCCATTGCAACAGGAGATGGAATTGCCATGGTTTATAGGGCAAAGGGAAAAACTAAGGGAATGGAATTTGTTCAGTTTCACCCAACAGCACTTTACAATCCAGGGGAGCAACCAGCATTTTTAATTTCTGAGGCTGTTAGAGGGTTTGGAGCGATTTTAAAAAACTCAAAAGGAGAAGAATTTATGCAGAACTACGACGAAAGAAAATCTTTAGCGCCAAGAGATATTGTTGCAAGGGCAATAGATAATGAAATGAAAATAAATGGAGAAAATTGCGTTTTTTTAGATTGCAGACATTTGGATAAAAAAGGATTTATTGAACACTTCCCAAATATCTATAATAAGTGTAACGAAATTGGAATAGATATTATGCAAGATATGATTCCGGTGGTTCCTTCTGCTCACTATTTTTGCGGTGGTATTGATGTAGATAAAAATGGGAAAAGCACAATTGGAAATTTATATGCAATTGGTGAGTGTGCTCATACGGGTTTGCACGGAGCGAACAGATTGGCATCTAATTCTCTCTTAGAGGCTTTAGTTTTTGCCCATAATGCTGCTATAGATTCCATTTCTAAAATTTCTAAAATTGAGTTTTGTAATGGACTACCAGATTGGAATGCAGAAGGAACAACCAACCCCGAAGAGTTAATTTTAATGACACAATCGCTAAAAGAGCTTAAGGCAATTATGACCAATTATGTTGGAATTGTTCGTTCAGATCTAAGATTAAAAAGAGCTTTTGACAGACTAAAAATTCTTCACAACGAAACGGAAGATTTGTATGAAAGAACAACAGTATCTGTAAAATTATGTGAACTTAGAAATATGATTAAAGTTGGATATATTGTAATAAAACAAGCTATTTCCAGAAAAGAAAGTGTAGGATTGCATTATAACGTTGATCATAAAAATCTAACAATTTAATTTTTATACATTTGAACAATTTAATTTAAAAACTTAATGAAAAAGCTATTAACCCTTTTAAGTATACTTATTTTGAGTTCTTGCGGTCAAAAAAAAGAATCAACTGTTGATAATTATGATAAAAAATTCGCTGAATTTTCGGCTGAATTCATGGAAGAATTTTGGTTACATAACCCAGAATACGCTAGTTCTGTTGGATATCATAAGTATGATTCCTTACTTACTATAGTATCAAAAGAATGGGTTAAAAACGAGATATCTTTTTATGAAAATCAAAAAAATCTCATCAAAGAATTTTATGGCAAAAAGCTGTCTCAAAACAACTCTTCAGATTTAGAAATAATAAAAAATCAAATAGACTTGCAATTGTTTTATTTAAAACAATTCAAAAGCTATTCATGGAATCCTTCGGGATATAATTTAAGTGGAACAATTGCAGAAATGTTGGCTGGAAAGTTTGCACCATTAGAAAAGAGATTAGTAGGTATTAATCAAAAAATATCTCATGCAAAAGAATATTATTCAAATGCCAAATCTTTAATAGAAAATCCAACAAAGGAACATACCGAGCTAGCCATACAACAATGCGAAGGCTCTATATCAACATTTGATACTGACCTCACTGATTCAATCAAAAAATCGAGCTTAACGGAAGAGCAGAAAAAAGTGTTTTTAGATAATGTTTCCCTTGCAAGTGCAGAACAAAAAAACTATATCCAATTTTTAAAAGCTATCGACTTAAAAAATGCTAAATCATTTAGATTAGAGAAAAAACTCTATTTGAAAAAATTTAATTTAGAAATGCAAAGTGGTTATGATGCCAAAACCATTTATGAAAAGGCGATCGCAAGAAAAGAAGAATTGCACAAAGAAATGTTTTTGCTGAGTGATAAACTTTGGAACAAATATTTAAAAAATAAACCTAAGCCAAAAGATAGTTTGCTTCTGGTAAGAAACGTAATTGAAGAACTTTCGAAAGTACATTGCATATCAGAAGAATTTCAGGTTACAATAGAAAAACAAATTCCGGAACTTGAAAAATTTATTACCGCTAAAAATTTGATTGATTTAGATTCAACAAAACCCTTGGTGGTGAGAAAGGAACCAGAATATATGAAAGGAGTTGCAGGTGCTTCAATTTCTTCTCCTGGACCTTACGATAAAAACGGCAATACATACTATAACGTAGGTAGCTTGGCGTCGTACACAAAAGAAGCAGCCGAAAGTTATCTTAGAGAATACAACGATTATACCCTTCAAATATTAAATATTCACGAAGCAATACCAGGACACTATACACAATTGGTATACGCCAACCAAAGTCCAAGTTTGATAAAAGCTATATTTGGAAACAACCCTATGATAGAAGGATGGGCAGTTTATGGCGAAAGAATGATGTTGGAAAATGGCTATCCAAACTTAAATGGACCTTCAACAGATGAAATGTGGTTGATGTATTACAAATGGCATTTAAGAAGTGTGTGTAATACAATTTTAGATTATTCCATTCACGTGTTAAGTATTTCTAAGGAAGATGCATTAAACTTACTAGAAAAACAAGCCTTTCAGCAAAATGCCGAAGCAGAAAACAAATGGAGAAGAGCTACCTTAACAAGTGTTCAACTTTGTTCTTACTTTACCGGATATGCCGAAATTTTTGAATTGAGAGAAGAATGTAAAAAACGTGACGGAGAAAAATTTGATTTAAAAAAGTGGCACAATAAGTTTTTAAGTTATGGAAGTGCTCCAGTTAAAATTATTAGGAAGTTTATGCTTGAATAAACACATACTAAAAGTAAAACGGCTTAATCACAAACCCTTGTGGTTTGTTTATTTCAATTGTGGGAAATGGAATTTTTATAAACGATACAGTATGAAGAAGTGTATTGATCCATTTTTTCTTTGCGTTTATTTGAGTTAAATCTACATCAAACGAAAAATAGTATTGACGGTATCTTTGCAAGTTAGAGTAGTTGTATTCAATTCCTTCTCTCATAAATATGTTGTCATCGGCACCCACCATTCCGTTAGCACCATATCCCAATGAAAGGCATAACCATTTTGGCAATTTTTTTGAAAATATTTGTGTGTTAATGGATAACCAATACGTTTGCCCATTGTAATCTTTTATAAAACGTTCTGCAATGTTACTGCCTAAAAGATTTGGGCGTATCTTATAATTATTATCGGTGTGATATGAATATTTTAACTGTAAAAATTGTCTTTCAAAAAAATATTCTTGAAGGGAAAACAATGAAATTCCGGCAACATTTGCAATCATATCAGTATTCGAAAATCCCCATCCATCAGAAAATCCATCCATTACCTCCACTGTTGATAAAAAGCCCAAAGACAAAACACTACTATATATTACAGATTGCTTGGAACTAAAACCAGCCCATTTAAACCAAGAATTTGTATATCTCTGTCCTTGGTAAGTAGAAGTAGCATGTCCCACTTTATCCATTTGCAGCCATTCTTTGCTGTCGTTAAAAAAATGAAATTTCCCGGTGCCATAATCTTTGTACCAGGCAAAATAAAGCGCTGTAGATGTTGCCGCAAATGCACTAGGAACAAGAATTGAAATCGCTTTTTTTCTATTTTTTAATTGTATTGAATCTTTAATTTGCGAAAAAGTAGTATGTGTGCTTACAATAAACAAACAACAAAATAAAATCTTACTTTTTGCTTTGTTTTTCATTTAATATTTTAGCAACTGCAACAATTGTTCTTCAAATCTTTTCTTAGGCAAAAAGTTTTGTTCCAAATCTAAATTAAATGGAACCGGAGTATCTAAGCTGGCAGATCGCAAAACAGGAGCATCTAAATACTCGAAACAACTTTCCATAATAAAAGCAGAAATTTCTCCACCAATACCACCAATCAAAGTGTCTTCGTGCAACACAATAGCTCTTGAAGTTTTTTTAACCGATTCCAATATTGCTTCTTTATCATAAGGTAATAAAGTTCTTAAATCTACTAAGTCGGCTGAAATCTGCGGATGTTTATCTAATATTTCCATTGCCCAATGAACTCCTGCACCATAAGTGATTATACTAACGTTTTTACCTGTACGAACCAAATTTGCTTTTCCAATTTCAATGGTAAAATAATCGTTGTATACATCTTCTGTAATACTTCTATACAATCCTTTGTGTTCAAAAAATAAAATAGGATTGGGGTCATTGAATGCTGCACACATCAAACCCTTTGCATCATTTGGGAAAGCAGGATACAAAACTTTTAAACCGGGTGTATGAACAAACCATGCTTCGTTGCTTTGCGAATGAAAAGGCCCTGCTCCTACTCCTGCTCCAGTTGGCATTCTTACCACTACATCGGCGTTTTGTCCCCAACGGTAATGAATTTTTGCGAGGTTATTTATTATTTGATTGAATCCACACGTTACAAAATCTGCAAATTGCATTTCTACCATTGCTTTCATTCCTTTTATACTCAAACCCAATGAGGTTCCAACAATTGCCGATTCGCACAAAGTGGTATTTCTAACTCTGTCTTTGCCGAATTTTTCTACAAATCCCTCTGTCATTTTAAAAGCACCACCATATTCAGCAATGTCTTGTCCCATCAAAATTAACTCAGGAAATTTTTCCATGCTTTGTTTTAATCCTTCAGAAATAGCATCTAAAAATCGCTTATTGGATTTATTTTGCGATGATGGATTAATTTCAATATTATCAAAAGGAGCATATAAATCGTTGTACTCTTCATGTGTATCAATTTTTATTGGGTCTTGCGTAAATGCAACTTCTAATCCTGCATCAATTTTTTGTTTGATCTCTTTTCTGAAATTTTCGATGTCTACAGAGGTTATTACCGATTCTTCCAGCAAATAATTTTCGTAATTAACAACAGGATCTTTTTTTCCCCAAATCTCAAACAACTCTTTGGGAATATATTTTGTACCAGAGGCTTCCTCGTGACCTCTCATTCTAAACGTGATACATTCCAATAATATTGGTCGTGGATTTTGCCTTATAGATTCAGAAATATGTACCAATGTGTCGTAAACTTCTAAAATATTATTGCCATCTATTTTTATGGCTTCAATTCCATAGCCCGGACCCTTATCAACAAAATTTTTGAATTTAAATTGCTCGTTAGATGGCGTACTTAATCCATAACCGTTGTTTTCTATAACAAAAATTACTGGTAAATCCCATACAGCGGCTTGGTTTATTGATTCATGAAAATCTCCTTCACTTGAGCCACCATCTCCGCTAAATACCACTGTAACTTTGTGTTCTTTTTTTAATTTCGATGCCAAGGCAATTCCATCTGCAACACCCATTTGTGGCCCTAAATGAGAAATCATTCCTACAATATGATGTTCGTTTGAACCAAAATGAAAAGATCGTTCTCTTCCTTTAGAAAATCCATTTTTATGCCCTTGAAATTGAGAAAACAACTGACCGTAATCTACATTCCTACCAGTAAATACGCCTAAGTTTCGGTGCATGGGCAATATGTATTCATCATGTTGCAAGGCAGCAGCAATTCCTACTGAGATGGCTTCCTGCCCTATTCCCGAAAACCATTTTGATATTTTTCCCTGACGCAAAAGTATCAGCATCTTTTCTTCAATCATTCTTGGTTCAAGCAATGATTTGTATAGCTGAATTAAAACTTCGTCGCAGTATTTCTTTCTATCGAACTTAAGATTTATTACTGTAGTGTTTTCCATAATGCTGACAAAGGTAAGGTTGCGTTTTGGTATAGCCAAAAGTCATTTTCATATCTAGATAATTTTCTACAATTAAATTTAGTACAAATTTTAAAAGATTCCTTACTTTTGATTTTTAAGAAAACAAAACACAATTCTTACATTTATGAAAGTTCACAATTTTAGCGCAGGTCCGGGAATTTTACCTCAAGAAGTACTAAAAAAATCTGCCGAAGCAGTATTAAATTTCGACAACCTTAATTTATCCTTGCTTGAAATTTCGCACCGAAGCAAAAATTTTATTAACGTGATGGAAGAAGCAAGGGCACTTGCCAAAGAATTGCTTGGCTTGGGAGATGGGTACCAAACAATATTTGTTGGAGGTGGTGCAAGTCTGCAATTTGCAATGGTGCCTTACAATTTGCTAAAAACTGATGGCAAGGCGGGGTATTTAAATACAGGCGTGTGGGCAAGCAAAGCCATTAAAGAAGCCAAATTAATTGGAGAAACAGTGGTAGTTGCGTCAAGCGAAGACAAAAACTTTAGCTACATTCCAAAAAAATATGCCATACCTTCTAACCTAGATTATTTGCACATAACCAGCAACAATACTATCTACGGCACTCAACTAAAAAACTTTCCTATTACTCCTGTAAGCATGGTGTGCGACATGAGCAGCGATATTTTCAGCAGAAAAATTGATGCCTCACAATTTGATTTGATTTACGCAGGTGCACAAAAAAACATGGGCCCGGCAGGTTCCACTATGGTTATTGTAAAAGAATCTATCTTAGGAAAAACTGGCAGAAAATTACTCTCTATGTTAGATTATTCCGTTCACATTAAAGGAGAATCTATGTTCAACACACCTCCTGTTTTTCCGATTTATGTAAGTTTACTTACCATGAAATGGTTAAAAGAAAACGGTGGAGTAGATTGGATAGAAAAAATTAATAACAAAAAAGCCAATTTGTTGTATGCCGAAATTGACAGAAATTTAATGTTTAAAGGAACAGTAGAGGTGGAAGATAGAAGTAACATGAATGCTAATTTTGTGATGACTGACGATGGTAAACCACACGAAGCAGAATTTGAAAAAATGACCAAAGAGGCAGGAATTTCTGGCTTAAACGGACACAGAGATGTAGGCGGATACAGAGCTTCTATGTACAACGCTTTGCCAATAGAAAGTGTGGAGGCGCTAATAGAAGTTATGAAAGCTTTTGAACAAAAATTTGCATAATATCACGTTTATAAAATGAAAAATACACTCAAATATTCTGCATTTGCTATACTGTGTATCACTTTAGGATTTTTTTATTCCTGCAAAGAAGCTGAGCCTACTGTTCAATTTGTTGTTTCACAAATAACAGCCGATGTTGGACAGGAAATTGAATTTACCAATGGAACGCAAGGCGCAGCCACCTATGAATGGGATTTTGGCGATGGCACCTCCTCTACAGAAGAGAATCCAAAGAAAAAGTATTCCAAACCGGGTAAATTTATTGTAACGCTTACTGGTATTACGAAGAAAAAAAAGATTGAAAAATCAAAATCTTTAGAAATTCAAATTAATTCAATAGAAGAATATTGCAAAGGGAATATAGACGGCTCCCCATTTGAACTTACATTAGACGATGCCAACACAACCGCTGCATTTACATCAAATCTAAATTTAACATTACCGCCCAACAATAGCAGTGGCTTTTTTGGATATGGCTTTGACAATAGCGCAGGAAAAGGAATAGATGTAAATTTTGGAAAGCTTTTTTTTCAGGGTTCAGAGCCAGATTCTACTGCTTTTAAAGCAATGTTTGCGGCAGGGCAAAAAAGTTATCTACCAAACGAAGCTGCAACTAATTTAGGTGTTGAAATTCGTTATTTTGATGGGTCAGGAAATATTTACAGTAGTTTTGATACCAGCCAAAGTGGTCAGACTTTTAACATTACAAGTTTTAAAACTGGAAAAGATTTAGCTAACCAAGATATTGTAATTGTAAAAGCTAGTTTTAGTTGCAAACTCAAAAATATTAGTTCCTCTCAGGTAATTACTCTTAGCAACGGTTTGTTCTACGGCAGGTATAGCAGGCACAATTAAGTGATAAATACTTACGGTAAACTTCCACGAGGAGAGAGAAAAATAAGAATTCAGAACTCCAATAATTACAACAAAGGTTTTTTTGAAAATGTTTTAGAAACTCTCCCAATGGCAGAGGGAGTTTCGATGATAGGTGTTATGAGAGATTTTTTATTCTCTGATAACAACAAAGTTCCTAAAAACGAAATTCCTATTGTAAAAACTGATATAAAAAATATTACGGTGAGTCCACCTTCTATTATTTGGTTTGGACATTCTAGCTACATGATAATTATTGACAATAAAAAAATTTTGGTGGACCCCGTATTTAGCGGCAATGCCTCACCCCTTAGTTTGTTTGCAAAAGAATTTAAAGGAACCGAATTTTATAAACCACAAAGCATTTGTGAAATAGATTTTTTAATCTTAACTCACGACCATTACGATCATTTAGATTACAAAACAATAAAAGAAATAAAAAGCAGAACCAAACACATTATTACATCGCTTGGTGTGGGCGAACATTTGGAGTTTTGGGGAGTAGACAAAAAAATAATTACTGAACTAAATTGGGGAGAAAATATAAGCTTTGATGGATTTAATATCCATTGTCGGCCTGCTCGTCATTTTTCAGGAAGACTAATAAAGCGCTACCAAACATTATGGAGTTCATTTATTTTAGAGTATCAAGGATTAAAAATTTTTATTGGAGGAGATTCGGGTTTTGACGAAGAAACATTTGCGTCTATTGGAAAAGAATTTCCAGAAATAAATTTGGCACTTCTAGAATGTGGGCAATACAATCAAAAATGGCCATATATTCACATGAAACCCGAAGAAACAGCAATGGCAGGAAAATTAATAGGGGCAAAAAAACTTTTTCCTGTGCATTGGGCAAAATTTTCTTTGGCCATGCACCCTTGGAACGAACCTATAAAAAGACTACAAATAGCAGCAGAAGAAAAAGAGCTGAATTTATTTACGCCAAAGATTGGCGAAGTTGTAAATTTTTTAGCGGAGAATACTTTTGAAGAATGGTGGAATTTCGAATAATTTTTGCATCCTGGAAAATTCTCCAAAAAAAAACCACCTTGTAATAAAACAAAGTGGCTTTCTCCGCCGAAGCAGAACGTAGAATTTGAAATTTAATTTCTTTTTTCGGTGATTCTGGCTTTTTTACCGGTAAGTTCTCTTAAGTAATAGATTCTTGCTCTTCTTACCACACCCACTTTGTTTAATTCTATTTTGTCGATATTTGGAGATACAATAGGAATAACTCTCTCTACTCCTACTCCGCTAGACATTTTTCTAACGGTAAAAGTTTCGTTTACTCCTGATCCACGACGTTGCAAAACAACACCTTGAAACAACTGAATTCTTTCTTTTGTACCCTCAATGATTTTATAATGAATGGTAATGGTATCTCCTGCTTTGAATGAAGGATGTTTTTGAACTTTTATTGATTGCTCTTCTACAAATTTAATTTTGTCCATGGCTTTATTTTTGGGACGGCAATATTACAACAAATTTCTTTTTCGACCAAATAATGGTATTTATTTTTGAAAAATCTTTTTAATAATGTCAAATCTTACTCTTTAGAAAGATTTGGCCTCAGCTTTTTAGTTCTTTCAATGGATTGCTGGTGGCGCCACTCTTCTATTTTTTTGTGGTCGCCACAAAAAAGTACTTCGGGCACTCTTAATCCTTTGTATTCCATTGGTCTGGTATATACTGGTGGAGCAAGCAAATCGTCCTGGAAAGAATCAGTTAATGCTGATGTTTCATCTGAAAGCACTCCCGGAATCAAACGAATTATGGCATCTGAAAGCACTGCTGCAGCAAGCTCGCCTCCACTTAAAACGTAATCGCCAATGGAAACTTCGCGGGTAACGAGTTTGTCTCTTACGCGTTGATCAACTCCTTTGTAGTGGCCGCAAATCATTACTATGTGATTTAATGTTGATAAATGATTGGCCAGCTTTTGTGAGAGAACTTCACCATCAGGTGTTAAATAAATCACTTCGTCTGGTTCGTTTTCTTTTTTAACTTCTTCCAAACAATTGTCAATTGGTTCTATCATCATCACCATTCCTGCTCCACCACCAAAAGCATAATCATCCACACTTTTTTGTTTGTGTGTACTAAATTTTCTGATGTCCCAGAGTTTTACATCCACTAAGTTTTTATCAATTGCTCTTTTTAAAATGGAATGTTCAAATGGGCTTTGCAACAATTGAGGATGAATGGTAAGAATATCTATTTTCAAATTAGTTGGATTACTTGGATAAAAAACTCAAATTAGTTCTGATAATTTTGCAAAAATACAAACAAAAATTTGGGCAATTAAAATGTTAAAAGAACTAATTAATGTGAGGTGACATAAAAAAACAAAAATGTTTACTATTTTTACCAACTCCAATAGATTTTTAGCTTTTTATTGAAAACATAAATTTATAAACCAGGTTATTATTTAATCTAAAATATAAAACATCATTAAAAAAACAATGAAAAATAAGATTGCAAAGTTTATTGTTTTAATTGTCTTTTCAATTCTTGGATGTATTGAATCTACAAAAGCTCAATTTGTTGATATAACGCAGGTTGAGCCATTTTCTGATCCTATTTCGGTGTGTGCAGGCGGAACACTTACATTTAGACTGAACAACCTTCAAGGACTAAACAATGGTAGCATTATTACTATGCAAATGTCTAATTTAGGAATTGGATTTAATTGGACAACCTGCACAACAATTGCTTTTAGCTTAGATAACGTTACCTACACACCAAGTGCAAATTATATTTGGAATGGAAATGTTGCTAATTCCTACATTAGAGTAACTATACCTGTGGGAGCTCCTGCAGCAACAGGCTACACAGCAAGGGCAGTTAGTTCAAATCCAGCAATAAATGGTGGTAATAACAACGGCTTCATTACAATTACTCCACCAATTGTAACTGTTCCTGCCTTACCTCAAACAGACTTTGGAAACAACCAATGGATAGCACATCACTATTCTTGGATTCCTACTGTTGGCCCAGGAACATTATTGGATAATTCTACTTTAGTAAATGCCCAAGTATTTTTTTCTCCATCAAACTACCTTGGTCACACCGTTCAAAACTCATTGTCGTTTGACAATGATTACCAAGGAAACGGAATTCCAGGAACGTTTTTTGACCAAACCAGTATTGACTGTGGCAATAATTTATACAGCAATGTTAGCATTAGATTTAAGCGAATAGAAAATTATGCACCCGGAAGGTATACTCTTACTATCCAGGGTGACGATGGCGTAAGATTAAGTATTGATGGAGGAGCTACTTGGATATTGGATGCATTTATTGAAGGTACTTTTGCAAACAATGTCCGAACAACACAAACAGCATTCCCTAATGGTATTTGTTTAAGTGGCCCAACTGAATTTGTGATAGAATATTTTCAAAGACCTGCACAAGCAAGAGTTAAGTTTAGTAGCACTCAGGTTATTTCACTGTTTAACAGTCCTACTAATCAATCTGTTTGTGTGGGGCAAAATGCAAGCTTTGATGCCACAAGCCCAGCACCGGGCGTTACCTACCAATGGCAAATAAGTACAGACAATGGAGTAACATGGACGAACGTAACAAATACGGCACCTTATTCGGGTGCAACAACAGGTGTGCTAACTGTAACAAACGTTACTGCGGCGCTAAACAACAACCAATACAGGTGTGTGGTTGATGTGGGCTGCCCTACCACACTTAATTCTCCTTCTGCTACACTTAATGTTTCTTCGGGAACTGTAAGTTTTTCCACTCAACCTACTTCTACCAGTGCTTGTGTTGGCGATAATGCTAGCTTTTCTGCAGCAATAACGGGTTCTGCCGCCCCTACTTATCAATGGTGGATGAGTACAGACAATGGAACCACATTTACGCAAGTGGTGCAAGATGCCACCTATGGCGATCCTACTTTACCCACACTTACCATTACAGGTTTAACAGCGGCAATGGATGGTTATATTTTTCAGTGCACTACATTTGGCACTTGCGGAGGAAACACTCTTACCAGCAATAATGCTACTTTGTCTATCGGTATTGGAAATCCTACCGTAACAGCACAACCTCCTCTAACTGTAAACGCCTGCGAAGGGGCCAACACAAATATTATTGCTGGAATTTCTAACTCTACAAATTTTATTTGGCAAATAAGTACCGACGGTGGAGTTACATTTGTTGATGCCAACGGATTTGCAGGAATAACAGGCCAAACAACATCTACCATAAACATAAACCCTGTGCAGCCAACCAACGACGGATGGGTGTTTAGAGTAAGACTTCCTTCGTGCACAGGCAATATTTTCACAAATGCTTCCACATTAAATGTTACTAATGCCGCACAAATAACAACACAGCCAACTCAACCTTCTACACTTTGCCCAGGAGATAATCTTTCCTTGAGTGTTGTTGCCACTGATGCAGCAAGTTATTCTTGGCAAGTAAACACAGGAGGCGGCTATGTTCCTATTTTTAATGGTTCGGGAGTAACTGGTGCAAACTCCGGCAGTATAAATTTTAGCCCGGTTGACGTGGCATGGGACGGTGCAACAATAAGATGTCAGGTAGGAGGAAATTGTCCGCCTGCATCAACTTCCATAGAAATTACAATTAATTTTGATCAAGGAACAACAATTATAAATGAACCTCAAAATGCAATTGCTTGCTTGAATCAAAGTGTTGTTTTTAATGTTACAGCAAATACAACTGGAGTTTCATACCAATGGCAAATCAGCACAAATGGTGGAGCATCCTTCACAAATTTAGTAGAAGGAGGACAATTTTTTGGTACTTTATCTGCACAGCTAACTGTATCCAATTTACTTGTAGCAAATAACAACAATCAATTTAGATGTATAGTAACAGGTGTTTGCTCTGCACCAGTAAACTCTCAATCCGCAACATTAACTGTAAATAGTAATTTACCGGTCATAAATTCACAACCTGTTCCAGTAACAGTTTGCAGTGGCGATACTGCAAAGTTTTTTATTAGCGCCGGCCCTTCAACTGTTTTGTATCAGTGGCAAATAGATGCAGGTTTGGGGTATGTGAATTTGATTAATAATCAAAGTTACATTGGAGTGCAAGCCGATACAATAAAAATAGTTACTGCCATGAGTTTAAATGGACTCTCATTCAGGTGTGTTATATTTGATTGTGGTGGCCAGTTAATTAGCATACCTGTTGTTTTAACTGTTTTAGAAAAAACAATAATCAGAGAACAGCCAAAAGAAATTGTTGTTTGCAAGAATCAATCCGGAAGCTTTTCTATTGCAGCTGTTGGTGATGGTTTAACCTATCAATGGCAAATAAAAAGAAACGGTGTTGTATCAGATATTTCCTCGTCTAGTTTTAATTTTTCTGGAACAAACTCACCCAATCTTACCTTGGATTTTGCTGAAGACAGTTTAGACGGGTATGAAGTTAGGTGCTTAATAAGTGGTACTTGTCCGCCACCTCTTGCCACTAGCTTTGCCAAAATTACAGTAAGCAAATTACCCGAAATTATTGTTCAGCCTTTGGATGTATCAACCTGCACAGAAAAGGACGTTAGTTTTGAAATAAGTACAATTGGCACAGGCAATACCTTTCAGTGGTTTACTAGCAAAGGTCCGGGACTTCCATTTACTGCTATAAACACAATAGATGAATCAGATAGTGCTAATTATTCTAAATTAACCGTTAAAAATGTTGACAAATCTTTTGAGGGATACTTGTATCGCTGCAGAGTAAACGGTTGCGGAATGGCGCTATTATCAGAGTCTGCGGAAATTAAAGTAGAAAGTACTTCATTAAATTTGTTTATTCCAAATACAGTAACACCCAATGGCGATTCTTTTAATGACATTTATAAATTAGTGAGTTCAGAAAACATAACTTTGGAGGGTAATATTTACAACCGTTGGGGAGAAAATGTATTTACCTGGAAATCCATTGAGGACGAATGGGATGGAACATATAATGGCAAAAAAGTTACCGCTGGAGTTTATTTTTATTTTATTTCGGCAAATACCAAATGTGGCAAGACTGAAAAGAAAGGAACCATTACTGTAGTGTATTAGTTTTTTATACTCATAGAATGTTTAAAAAATGAAGATTTCAACCGTTGAATATTTAGGAGGCTTACGAACCAAAGCCACACATATAAAATCAGGACAAATAATTATTACTGATGCTCCATTAGATAATCAGGGAAAGGGAGAAGCATTCTCTCCTACAGATTTAATGAGCACTTCGTTGGCAGCGTGTATGCTAACATTAATGGGTATTGCAGGAAACACTCATGCTATAAATATTGATGGAACGTTGTGTAACGTAGAAAAAATAATGGCGACAAATCCTAGAAGAGTAGAGAAAATAATTGTTAGCGTTACTTTTCCAAAAAACAACTTTTCCGAAAAAGAAAAAAAAATACTTGAATTGGCAGCAAGAACCTGCCCAGTTGGTTTAAGCCTCTCTGAAAAAACTGAAGTAGAAATGAATTTTGTGTATTAGTAAGAATTTACACAAATTATTTAACTAAACTAAATAAATTTTTTTTGTTAGAACATTTTTACACATGAAAAATAACATACTTAAAACTTCAATTACAATTCTATTCGTTATTACAAATTTGTTTATATCCTTTGGGGAAACAAAAAAAACATATAAATCTCCAGAACATCCTCACACAATAAAATTAAATCTCTTTTCATTTGCAACTCAAACTTTTCAATTGCAGTATGAATTTTCTTTTAACAAAAACATGTCTGTATTATTAGGAGCAAAATATATGATTCCATTTAAGTTTAATTTGCAAAGCTTTTTGGGAAATGATAATTTCAATTCAACTGGAGTGGAACTCGGAAAATTTATAATAAATGGCTATGCCTTTACACCAGAATTTAGATTTTATCCAGGAAAAAAAGAAGAACACAAAGCACCACATGGTTTTTATATTGCACCATATGGAAGATTCACCAATTTTACAATAAATACTACCGTTACAATTCCAAGTGAACCTGCTTTACTATTTGGTGGTGGCCCCGTAGATACAAGAATAAATTATACTGGCTTTGGAGGCGGATTAATGTTTGGAGCACAATGGGTGTTTAAACCCAAATTTTGCTGTTGAATAATTTTATGCCAAGGTGTCTTATTTTTGTTTTTATGAATCATGAATAAATCGATAATTTAATAACTCCTTGGGGCGGAATGCCGGAGATGAAAAAACCGATTGACAAAACAGGGATTAGCAAAAAACTTGGTGAGCTTAATTTACCAAAGGGTAAGAGTAATAATACAATTGATGCAATCAGTATTATAGAAAGCTTTTGGGTTAGTATTTGGATAGGCTGTTTTAGATTTAGCTATACAGCGGTAGTTCGCTTAGACAAAGTATTATGTGATATATTTGGTTGGAAACGTTTAGCATCAGGAACTACATATGGAGGTTCTTCAAAAAATTCACGCCATCTCTCAATAATTAAGTTTTTATAGAATTAAACAGTTGGTTTTTTGAACAGGTTCAATTTGACAATTATACACTGGATTTAGATAGCAGCATAATCACAAGATATGGAGAGCAAGAAGGATCAAAAAAAGGGTACAATCCCAATAAGTGCGGTCGCAATAGCCATCATCCTTTGTTTGCTTTTGTAAACGGCATTCGAATGGTGGCGAACTGTTGGAATAGGAGTGGCAATACAAGCAGCATTAATAATTGTATTAATTTTTTGGAAGAAACATTTGCTATACTAAGAAACAAGAAGGTTGGCTTGCTTAGGGCTGAAAGTGGTTTCTGCAGTGAAACAATATTGAAATTTATTGAGGAAAAGAATATAGCCTATGTTATGTTGTGTAAGCTGTATGCTAATCTTCAGAGCGCTATTTATAGTGTTTCAAAATGGCAACCCCTTGGAATGGGGATATGGATTACAGAAATGGAATTTAAGCAAGGAGGCTGGAGTAAACCGAGAAGAATCATTGTGATTAAGCAACAGGAAGAAGTGCTTAAGAAATCAACAGGTTAAAGATTGACTAGTCTTTCAAGTTGGAAGATATTGACCAAGATAAAGTATATAAAACGCGTTTTCATGCATTTTTAAGTAACCAAGAGTTACCAGCACTAGAAATTTGGGAGCAATACAAAAGACGTGGTGATGCAGAAAACAGAATCAAAGAGCTTAAAGAAGACTTTGGAGTTTAAGGATTTTGCATGGATAATTTTTGTGCTACAGAAAAAGCCATGAGGTTTGTAATGGTCGCCTATAAGTTGATGAGTTTGTTTAGGTTATTAACGATTCAAAAGCAACCCTATCCTAAACTTTCAACATTAAGATTCAACTGCTTTGCAGTAGGATCTTGGGTGGATGACAATGTGCTTAAAATGTCTGTTCCACTTAAAAGAAGGCAATGGTTTGAGAGCCTTTTCTCATTTATAGAAAATACAAAACTGCCATTAAGTCTTACAGGTTAGTCAACTGCAAAATTTGGGTTTAAAATATTTTTCTACAAGTAGTTTAGATGAATGAGTTTGTATCAACATTCTTTGTCTACCAAAATGTATGGCTCCCAAATTTTCCTCATAGTGTTTTATAAAATTTTATTTTCGCTGTAAAAGCTAAAAATCATTTGCATCAGTTTTTCTTGTTATAGAATTCAGCTGCAAAATCTGGATTTAACTCTTTTCCCATTTCTTGAGTAGAAAATATGCCAAAGCCAATCCGGCTATTAAAGCTGCGATACTGAAATTTGTCATTGGATCACCATGGGCAAAATCAAGTACTAATAATTTTCTGGAAACGGCTATAATTCCTATAACAATAAGATGCTGTGCCTTAATTTCATTTTCTTTCAGATAGATTTTAAAAGTATCGATTAATTCAAGTGCAATTAATATTCCAAAGAAAGCAGGAATAATTTGTTCTCCTTCCTCTTTACTAAAAAACAACGACTTACCTGATTCAACAGAAAACAATCCGGTGAAAAAGAAGTAGACCAGTGTAACAACCTCTACAAGGATATAAAATGCCAAAATAGCAATTAGAAAATAAAAAATGTATTTTTCAAAATTTTTCAAATAATTATTCATTGGTCTAGATTTTATATTGATTCGTTTGCTTAGTTTTTCTTGTATATACTATATCAGCGGCTGTAAACATGGGCTTGCGGTAAAGTTGGACTATGTTGGTTGAGACTAAAAATTTAATGTCAACAAATATTATCCCTCAAAATTAAATATTTTCATTTCAAATAGACCGCTTCAAACTTTGCCAAAGGTGCCATCCTGCCTTTATTCAAACTGAGAATTTTACCCTGTATTGCATAATTATCTGCTTTTTGAAGAGCCTCCATAAATGTTGTTTCTTTTTCCATATCGATGCAAGCCATCTTAGTACCAGCCAATTGAGAAAAGCTAATTCGGTTGCCCTCCATTAAGTTATAACTGCCTCTAAAACTGTTGCACCCCCCGTTGCCATTTGCTAGATTGTCTTGCTTTTTAAGCACAAGATGTATCTCCGTTTTTGCGCCCTTGGGCATAACGAAAGGCTCGCCCATTAATTCAGTTAACTTCCAGTATGTTTCTATTAGCTCGGAATTGGGTTTGTCGGATGACATGCTAGTATTGGTAGATTTTTTAGTTGAATTACAACTTAAGAAACTTGAAAAAGCGAGTAAAATTATTACAAACTGTTTTAACTGATTCATCGTTTATTTTGTATTTGAATAGTAAAATTATTTCTTATTATAAATAGTAACACCTTCTTTTATTGTTTCCAACACTTCAATGTCTTTGATTGTTTCAGGAAGAACCTTTAGAGGATTTTTATCTAGAATAACCATGTCGGCTAACTTTCCAACTTCTAAAGACCCTTTACTTTTTTCTTCTTTTATCTGATAAGCCGCATAATTTGTAACAGCTAGCAATGCTTGGTAAGGAGTAATCTTTTCAGCTGCACCAACAACAACACCTTCATTCGTTTTTCTGTTAACGGCTGCCCATACCAAAGGCAAAATAGAAGGTGGTCCTGAAACAGGAGCATCGTGTGAGATGGTAAACTTCATTCCTTCTTTTATCAAGGTATTGGTTGCCACCATCTGGTCTGCTCTTTCTTTTCCAAAATTGTTTATTACAACACCTCCCCCAACAGGAATAGATGCAACAAGATAAGAGGGGATTCCTCCAACAGCTTTCATACGCTTGATCTGGTCGGGACGCATATAACTAGCGTGCACAAAAACAGGTCGATGATCAAATGCTCCATATTTCTTTATGGCTCTCTCCATTGCTACAAGCGCCTGTTCAGCAGCAGCATCTCCATTCATATGCAAGTGAATCTGAAAATTAGTTTTCCAGAATCTGTCAAATCCAGCATTAACGACACTATCTGGTATTTGCCCAAAACCACTGTAGGAACCTGTTACACCCGGAGGGTTATTGGTATAAGGCTGAGACATCCACATGGTAAATAAATCTCCATCCAACCAATATTTCACTCCGCCCAATTTAACTCGGTTGATATATCCTTTATTTAAATCTGGACGGGATGAAAGTAAGCCATTACGAATCGCATCGGGTGCCTGGTATTTCGCAACGATTGGCATCGCTGCATTCAGTGCATGATCCGTTTCAGATTCCTTAGCATACAGAAGCAAATCAATTTTAAGTAACTTTTTGTCAATAGCATTCTGAACAATAAAGATATCATCAGGATTTCGACCAAACCCACATTCCATAGCAGTTGTTTGACCATATTGCGCCCACAAATCAGCCGCACCAATCATGACTTTATCGGCTAGTTCACTAGAGGCATTAGGTTGTAGCGTTAATACCTGATTAAGCGCTGTTTCATTGATTGGGCCTGATGGTTCGTTGGTGCCTGGCTTACGAAGAATTTCTCCTCCTTCAGGGTTTTTGGTTTCGGACGTGTAACCAACCTGTTTCATGATTACAGAATTGATGGATCCAGCGTGACCAGAAGCATCCATAATCAAAACAGGATGATTTTTAGATACTTGATCTAACTCTTCAGCAGTGGGTACTCGCTTTTCTGCAAGATTTTTTACCATGTACCCAAAACCAATAATCCACTGACCTTCAGGCGTGTTCTTTACCTGTTCTTTCATGCGATTGATTACTTCTTCAACACTGGTAGCACTTCTTAATTGAGCCCATGTTAAGTTTTTACCATAGTTGATTAAATGGCCGTGTGAATCAATAAATCCAGGTAAAAGAGTTTTCCCTTTTAAGTCTATCAATGAAGTACCTTTGCCGGCACGAATTAGTGCTTCTTCTTTTGTGCCAACATAAATAATCTTTCCTTTAGACACCGCAACAGCTTTTACATATTGTGGCGTATTGCCTTTCATTGTAATAATGTCGCCGTTGTAATAAACGGCAAGACTATTATTGGTTTGCTGGGCGATACTATAAGAATTAATAAGTACAAGCCCTAAAATTGAAAATAATTTTTTCATGCTTTTTTGCGGTTTTTGATTGAAATTAAAATTTGTATTGAGCCATCAACATGGCTGTAATACCTTCATTGTTTTTTAAAGGAGCTAGATAATTTGTTTGTTTAAAACTGAATTCGGTTCCTATTTGGAACGCTTGATTAACATCATAGATAAGATTTCCATACAAGGTGCTATTTTGCAATATTCCTAATCCCATTAAATCAGATTCATTGCATTTATCTTGACCGTATCCAACTCTTGTTTGAAGATTTTTTTTCCAATAGAAAGCGAGCTCAGACCAAAATCCTGTGCTTCTAATCTCATTGTCAAAATCTCCTTTAGTAGTTTGAAAAATAGCTGCTGCATAATTGCCCAAAGCATTACCTGAATATATCTCTCCTTGAATACCGAAACGTTTACCTAAGCGGAAAGCATATTCACCAGCAATACCAGAAACCTTAGGATGATTCACACGAATATTTTTTCCAGTAATATCGTTTTTGAACACCCTGTATGATCCTGAAACGCCTGAGATTGCTAATTCCACATTATCATAAGGCACCCATGCAGAAGCATTTGTACCTGAGCGATATTTTACAGCCCATTCTAAATTTGGTATTCCATTATCTGCAGTATTATTTCTTAAATCGGGTGAAAAATAGGACGTTATAGGCTCACTAGCGGCCGCCGTTATGGAAAATTTACCTTTTTTCCCAACGGAAAAGTATCTTTCTGCCCGAATTTGACCTCTAGAACTATTGCCTGCACATCCCGATGCTGCTAATGCAAAATAACAGTCAATCATATTGGGAATTCTTTCAGCGAAAACATCCATTTGCTGCCCAAATGCAAATCGCCAATGTTCATTTTTCATATCAACATACAAAAGGCTAGGCAGGATGCCATAGGTTTCTGATGTTACACTTGAAGTAAGCATGAAAAACATCATTCCACCTAATTTTAATTTACCCACTTTGGGGCCATCCATAGCAAAATACAAACTGCTTGAACGGGCATTAAAATCGAAACTACTTTCTTCACCTGTTGCATCTTTGGGCAATAATAAAAAAGCTGTTCCCGATGGGAAAGTTCTTTTGTTACTCATTAACATGGTTGTTCTTATTTTACCCCCAACAAATACATTCAAATTGCTATCAGCCAAGCTGAGCAATGGCTTGGGTTGTTGAGCAAA
>JBAXQC010000034.1:0-29351 GCA_037131955.1 Bacteroidota bacterium | reverse complement strand
GGCCAACGAGGACTTATTTTTTCTACGTTTTCTGCGCAATTAGAAAAATGTTGTTTATCTAAAAAATGTTACTTTCTCAATTCAAAATTTTGTCCTAAATAAACTTTTCTAACCATTTCGTCGTCTGCCAATTCTTGTGGAGTGCCGGCTTTTAGAATTTTTCCTTCAAATAAAAGATATGCTCTGTCGGTAATTCCTAATGTTTCGTGAACATTGTGGTCTGTAATTAATATGCCAATGTTTCTCTTTTTTAGTTTGGCAACAATTTCCTGAATGTCTTCAACTGCAATAGGGTCTACCCCTGCAAAGGGTTCATCCAATAAAATAAATTTAGGACTTACGGCAAGTGCTCGTGCTATTTCTGTTCTTCTTCGTTCGCCACCGCTCAATAAATCTCCTCTACTTTTTCTGATGTGTTGCAAACTAAATTCATTGAGCAGTTCTTCTAGTTTATTTTTTTGTTCTTCTTTGCTCAATTCTGTCATTTCTAAAATTGCACGAATATTATCTTCTATGCTTAATTTTCTAAACACACTGGCTTCTTGCGGCAGATATCCAATACCCATTTTTGCTCTTTGGTACATAGGCGTATTGGTGATGTTTTTATCTTCTAAAAAGATATTGCCATCGTTTGCTTTTATCAAACCAACAATCATGTAAAAAGTTGTAGTTTTTCCTGCGCCGTTTGGCCCCAATAATCCAACAATTTCACCTTGGTTTACTTCTACAGAAACACCATTTACAACTGTTCTACTTTTGTATTTTTTAAATAAATTTTCTGTTCTTAGTTTCATTACATCAAAAGTAAGGTTCTTTTTGCAATCATTAAAAACTTGCTTGAAAGGTTGCTCTAATTCCAAACTTAGAAATTCCACTCCCAGGATTTTTTAACTGGTAATTGCTGATGTAGTTTTTGTCTATATATGTTAAGCGCCACAAGGCATCTACTCTAAAAAATTTAAAAATATTTTCAATTCCAAAACCTGCTTCGGCATAAGGTAAATTTTTTAAAGAGGACAGTGTTGTTGGCAATAATAATTCCATCTGATTGGATGTGCTTATATTTCCCCAAACAACTTTGGCAGCCACCAATTCTCGCCATTTTAGTTTTTTAAACAAGGGGATTTTATTTAAAAAGAATCCGTCAAAGTGATGTGTTGCAGTTCCAATGAGGTATTGGTCGCTTCCAAACTCTAAATAATTCATCAGGTTAAAAGCATATATATCGTAAGCGTAAGTTTCGTTTCCGGGGTGCAAATCCAAAAGGGGATAGGCAATTGTTCCCCAAATTTTTCCAGCTTCAAACATATAATCTATGTATCCAATGGGGTTTTGACGATACCTGTCGCTAATGTTTATGTATAATTTATGAAAGTTATAATCGCTATTAAAAACACCTTTTAATCCTGCGGTATATGCCACTTGAAGTACCGGAAATGTTGTTCCCAAACTTATTCTTTCGAACTCACCGTTCAAAAATTTTTCGTTCCATGCAAAACGAGTAGAGAAGGTAATTTCTGAGGATTGAATGTTTGCTTTGTCAATGTAAGAACCTTGGCTAAATTTTTTATATACATTTCCTGCCACAGGACTTATTTTTCTGTGGTTTAAAGCAATTCTAGAGTTAAACCCACTAAACCATTCATGGTCTATGTGTGCTCTGTAGCTTTCTACTAAGGTTAAATTTGTGAGCGGATTTCTTCTGAAAAATGAGGCAATAATATTGTCTTGTCTAAATGCATTTATGCTTTGCCCCAAAACCTCGTAATCTTTTTTGTAGTTTACTAGGTACATTGTTCTATGAGGTTTTTTATTTAAAAATCCTCTTGCACCAATGCTGTATTTGTATTTATCATCCTTAAAACCGTATGCACCGTAGCCACTAAACTCTATCCATTTAGAAAAATCATTGCTTGTTCTTCCACCAATTCTTATTCTGCTTCCTTCTACTCTGTTATAGCTATATGTTGTAAAATAAGGACCATATTCAAATTTCTTGTAAACGTAATATCCGGTATAAAGTGTTTTTCCAAAATCTCGGTATCTCCTAAAAGCTCTAATGGTTTGAATGGTATCTACCATTTTATAAATAACTTCTTCGTTCTTGGATAAGGTATCGTGCCTTGACATTGACCAAAATTCTGCTGAACGATCTGTTGAACCATCTTGTATTATAGTGTTTTCGCCGATTTTAAAAAATTTATCTTCTCTTGGTTTATTTATTACAAAGTTTTTATAAGATGTTGTTTTTCTTCCGTATCCGCCCATAGTTTTTTCTAGGAGTGCAACATCGGCAACCATTCTGTCTTTTTGTAGCATCCAAACAGAGTCAATAAAAACAAACTCTTGTGCAAAGCTAAACCCATTTATAAAATTGATGTTGGCTTCTTTGTCTATACTCATTTCAAAACGCTTTACCCCCCAAGTTGAATCGTTAATCCAGATGTTTCCATTAAATGCCAATTCTTCTTTTCTCTTGGGTTTAAACTGCAGTTGATAACACCATTTTCCATCAATAAATAAACTATCTATTAGGTAATATTTATAAAAAAGTAATCCATTATCAGAAATGGGACTTGTGAATTTTTTACCAAATAAAAGAAAAGAGTTGTCGTAAATATTGGTGTAATAATTCATGTTTCCTAAAACCTGAGCAACAGACTGGTCGCTAATTCCAGCAGTTTTGCTGCCTTTAATAATTTCTTTTTTTGTTTTAGGATTTTTGCGGTAAAAAAAATCAGAAACATTTTCGGAAATAAACATAGGCAAGTATGGTTTTTCGTTTTTGTTTGTGCTGTCAATATTTTGAAACACAAATCGGAAAGGTTTAACCGTTTTCCTGTTTATCATTTTTTTTGGCACATTGTTTAAGTCAACTTCAAATTTACTGTATACTTCAAACTCATAAGAATCGAGCTTTTCGATGTTGTTGTATTTTTTGTTTTTTATTACGTTTTTTAAAATTCTGTGAGCAGGATTTTCTCCTGGTTTAATTACAATTTCTTGCAATGAAATGGTGGACGACTCTAGTTGAACATCAATTTTTTGACTAGTACCTTTTTTAACAAATACAGCTTTTCTATTATATCCTAGGTAAGTAAATATAATGCTGTCGGTGTTTACGTCTCCTGCTATTTTATAAATTCCATCAAAATCAGATTGGCTGCCAACATTAGAGGATTTAAAAAATACATTTATAAAGGGCAATGGTTCGTTGGTATTTGAGTCGAATACTCTTCCGGTAACTATAGTTTGTGCATTGCAAAACTGGTTGAACCAAATAAGTAGAAATAAAAAAAAGAAACTTTTACTCATTTTTTTCTAATTCTTCCCAAAACTCTACTGCTCTTCTGGTATGAGGAATTACAATAGTGCCACCAACAATATTAGCCACTGCAAATACTTCAAAAATTTGTTCTTTGGTAATTTGTTCTTCGTAGCATTTTTTTAAGTGGTATTTCACACAATCATCGCACCTCAGCACCATTGAAGCAACTAGCCCCAGCATTTCCTTGGTTTTTGTATCCAATGCTCCGGTAGAATATGTTTGAGTATCTAGGCTAAAAAGTCTTTTTAATACTAAATTATCTGAATCCAATATTTTGGAGTTCATTTTTTGGCGGTACAAATCAAATTCTTGAACAAGGTTCTGCATTTTGTTTTATTTTGATAGTTCAAATATAGTAATTAAGGTAACAATCTATTTTTATACAATTTTCAACATTCATAGAATTAGACGAGTTGGATTGATATTTAGTGTTAAGGTTTAATCAAAAAAAAAGGTGGAACGATGTCCACCCTTTTTGTTATTTATTTTTAATCAATTACATCAACAAATTTCTGGAGATAACTATTTTTTGAACCTCTGTAGTGCCTTCGTAAATCTGAGTAATTTTTGCATCTCTCATTAAACGTTCTACATGGTATTCTTTTACGTACCCGTATCCACCGTGAATTTGAACAGCCTCTGTTGTAACCCACATGGCAACACGTGATGCAAATAATTTTGCCATTGCACTGGCTTGCCCGTAATCTAAATGCTGGTCTTTTAGCCATGCAGCTTTTAAGCACAATAAACGAGCTGCTTCAATTTCTGTTGCCATATCTGCCAATTTAAATTGTATGGCTTGGTGCTGAGAAATTTCTTTTCCAAACGCTTTTCTTTCTTTGGAATATTGAAGTGCTAACTCGTAAGCACCGCTTGCAATTCCTAATGCTTGAGCAGCTATACCAATTCTTCCGCCAGACAAAGTTTTCATTGCAAATTTAAAACCAAAACCATCTTCACCAATTCTATTGGCTTTAGGAATTTTTACATCCTGAAATAACAGAGAATGAGTATCAGACCCTCTAATTCCCATCTTATTTTCTTTTGCTCCAACAGTAAAACCAGGCATATCTTTTTCTACAATAAATGCATTTATTCCTTTTGAGCCTTTTTCGGGATGAGTGTGAGCAATTACTAAATAAACAGAAGCACTGCTACCATTTGTGATCCAGTTTTTAGTTCCATTAAGTAAGTAGTAATCACCCATGTCTATTGCCGTTGTTCTTTGCGAGGTGGCATCGCTACCTGCTTCGGGCTCTGATAAGCAAAATGCTCCAATTTTTTCGCCTTTTGCAAGTGGAATTAGGTATTTTTGTTTTTGTTCTTCGTTGCCAAATGTTTCTAAACCCCAGCAAACTAAAGAATTATTTACAGAAACAACCACAGAAGCAGATGCATCAACCTTAGATAATTCTTCCATAGCTAAAACGTAAGAAATAGTGTCCATGCCACTACCTCCGTATTTTGTATCTACCATCATTCCCATAAATCCAAGTTCAGCCAATTTTTTCATTTGCTCTGCCGGAAATTTTTGGTGTTCGTCTCTTTCAATAACACCAGGTAACAATTCTTCTTTGGCAAAATCTCTTGCCGCTTTCTGAATCATTAGGTGCTCTTCGCTTAATTCATAATTCATAATTGTTTTTTTTTACGTTTCAAAAGTAATAGTTGATTCTGTTTTTACCAATTTTATTTTGGTGATTTTTATGATTTAAAGCTGAATAAACAGCTATACTGTTTGCATTGTTCTTAATGCACTAAATTTATTGTAATTTAATTAACTTTTGTAAGTTAGTAAAAAGCCTTTACAAGAGATTTTGGTGTATGTTATTGCATTATTTTTGCAGCAATGAAACTCAAAAATCTGTTGATTAAGTTTATTACTAACAGGTATATTGTAAATAAATATACAGTAACGGTTTTATTTTTATTGGTTTGGATTTCTTTTTTTGACCGATTTGATTTGTATTCTCAACTAGATGCCAGAAAAAAATTAAAACAATTGGAGCAAGAAAAAAATTATTATTTGCAAGAAATAGAAAATAACAAAGCCACTATGAATCTTTTGTATGAAGATTCTGCTCAATTAATAAAGTTTGCAAGAGAGAAGTACCTGATGAAAAAAAATGGAGAAGATATTTTTTTGATGATAGATACTGCAATGGTAAAAAAAGAATAATGTTTGTTGTGTGTGTAGATAAAGCCTTTTACAAAGCGAAAGCAATGTAAAAGGCCTTTATTTTTTTAGTGAATTCCTTTTGCGGCTAACCAGCGTTCTGCGTCTAAAGCTGCCATGCATCCCGATCCTGCAGCTGTTACGGCTTGGCGGTAGGTTTTGTCTTGAACATCTCCACAAGCAAATATTCCTTCGATGTTTGTTTTGCTGCTTCCCGGAATAGTTTGAATATAGCCTTCGGCATCCATTGTTAATTGTCCGCTAAAAATTTGTGAATTAGGTGTGTGGCCAATGGCAACAAAAAATCCTGTAACACTCAAGGTAGATTCTTCTTGGCTAACAGTATTTTTAATTCTTACGCCGTTTACGCCTTGCTCACCCAAAATTTCTAGAGTTTGGGTATTGTATAATATTTCTATGTTAGGTGTATTCATCACACGGTGTTGCATAGCTTTTGAGGCTTTCATTTCTCCTTTTCTAACCAACATAGTTACTTTTTTGCACAATTTTGCCAAGTAAGAAGCCTCTTCAGCAGCTGTATCGCCTGCTCCAACAATGGCAACTTCTTGACCTCTAAAAAAGAATCCATCGCAAACGGCACAAGCGCTAACTCCAAACCCATTAAATTTTTGTTCACTTTCTAGGCCTAACCATTTTGCAGATGCACCTGTTGCAATAATTATTGTATTTGCCGTAATTGCATTTTTTTCGTCGGCAACTACTTCAAAAGGATGCTTACTAAAATCTACTTTGGTAATTAATCCAAAACGTATATCCGTTCCAAATCTTGCGGCTTGGGCTTTAAGGTCTTCCATCATTTGAGGACCTTGCGTTCCATTTGGATATCCGGGAAAATTATCTACTTCGGTGGTTATAGTTAATTGTCCGCCGGGTTGCAGACCTTCGTACATAATAGGTTTCATGTCGGCTCTTGCGGCATATATGGCTGCAGTATAGCCAGCGGGTCCACTACCAATTATCAAACAATTTACGTGCTCCATTTTTATCTAAAATTGAGGTGCAAAATTAGTTTAATATTAAACATGTTTGTTGTAGAATATAAAAAATACTGTGAAAGAATTGTAAAAGGATTTAGGCGGTTTTCTTGATTGAAATTATGAAAGAAGCCTAAATAAGTAACTTCTAAGTGAGTTAAATGCTTTGAATGAAGATTTTAAGACGTAATAATTATTCAATAGGAACTTCAAACTTGTAGCCAATTCCCTTGATTGTTTTAAAATAATTATCACCTAATTTTTCGCGAAGTTTTCTTATGTGAACGTCTATTGTTCTGTCACCCACCACAACATCTTCGCCCCAAACACTGTCTAAAATATGGCTACGGGTAAATACATTTCCCGGCTTTGATACCAATAAATCCAGCAATTCAAATTCTTTTCTTGGCAGTTGAATAGGTGTATTGTTTTTGTAAACTAAGAATTTATCTCTATTAATTTTCAACTCTCCTAATTCAATTTCTTTAGCGCTGTTTTCTTCTGGCTGATTTTCGTATCTTCTTAACAAAGCATTTATCCTGCTAATTAATACTCTGGGTTTTACAGGCTTTGAAATATAATCATCAGCACCAGAATCAAAACCAGCAATTTGTGAGTAGTCCTCATTGCGGGCCGTTAAAAATGCAATAATTGTATTTTTAATTTCTTTTTTATTTCTAATTTCTCTACATGTTTCTATTCCATCCATTTCAGGCATCATCACATCCAATAAAATTAAATGAGGCAACCAGTTTAAGGCAATCTTTAACCCTTCATTGCCATTGGAAGAGACTTTAGTTTGAAATCCTTCTTTTTCTAATAAGTGAACCAAAAGATCTCTTATATCCTCTTCGTCATCAACTACTAAAATTTTGTAGTTAGATTTGTCCATAGTTTCTCTTTTAATTTTTTGTAAAGGTATAATTGAAAAAGTACATGAGTGTAAATTTTAAGGTTAAGTTATTGTTACCAGTTTTTTTTGCAACATTAAATTTTATGGCTAGCGCCCAAGACAGGTATGACTGGTGGAACAGACAACACAATTGGGACGGAAAAACGCCTCCATTGAATTATATAAAAAGAACTCCCGGATTTTTAGGTCCCAATGCATTGCCAGTGCCTGATTTAAATGATACAAAAATAAATTTTAGAACATTTGTTTATGCGGGTACAAGATATCAATTTGATAAAAGTGAAAGAGTTATTAATCCAGAAATTGGAATATACTTTCCCTTTCAAAAAAACAGAATTGCATTTTCGTTTTACTCAAGATTGTTTGAGTTTTTTGAAACAGACAGTGTTTTAAGAGACAAAAGATTTGCAAGAGATTCTATTTGTAGCGGAGTTTCTAAAAGCGAAAGTTTTTTAAGTGCAAGGGCAAGAGTTTGGGAAAACCTTTATTTTTTTCCTGATTTTACAATAGAATTTGGATTGAAATTAAACACAGGAAAAAACCTAGAAAATGCTAGGCATACTAATGCCCCTGGGTACTGGTTTTTGGGCAATTTTGCAAAAGACATTTACACTAAAGAAAAGTTTAATGTAAGAATTATTTCAATGTTTGGAGGATTTATTTGGCAAGCAGGAGATAACCAACAAAACGACAGTTGGTTGTATGGTTTGGGATTACAATTTAAAAAAAAATCTACAATTGTGTTGTTTGACGCTAGTGGTTATAGAGGGTATAGAAACAATGGCGATAGACCATTAGTAGCAAGGTTTAAATTGGAACAAGAATTGAAACAATTTAATTATTTTATCCAGTACCAAAGAGGCATAAACAATTTTATAGGTAATGGTATTTTTGTTGGGTTAAAGTATAAAATAAATTGGATTGACACTAAAAATCCATACTAAATAATGTAGAGATGATAAATTTTTTTGAATCGAGAATAAAAAATTTTGGTTATGCAGTAAAAGGTTTGAAGGAATTTTTTACCACACAAACAAATGCTTGGATTGAAGTAGCAGCAACTATAGTAGTTATTTTTGCAGGCAATTATTTTGATGTTTCTACCCATGAGTGGTTGGCACTAGTATTTTGTATTGGGTTAGTTTTTGTGGCCGAAATAATAAATACTTCAATAGAATATTTATGCAATTTAGTGAGTATAGATTTTAATCCCTTGATAGGAAAAGTTAAAGACCTTGCTGCTGCTGCGGTATTAGTAGCAAGTATTATCTCTTTTATTGTTGCAATAGTAGTTTTTTGGAAATATATTTTTTAAAAATATACCTTAATTAATCTCTGTAAAAACTTCCCTTATTCAATTTAAAATCAACCAAATTATTGAATTTGTTAAGGTCCAATTCTATTTGTCCTGACTCGGATGGACGATGAGCAATTTCGAATTTTTTGCCCCAAACAATGTCTTCAAAAATATATGAAAATCTGGCATAAACGTTTTGATGGAAAGTGTCGTCAAAGCTTTTGAACATTATACTTATTTCGGGATTACCTTCTTCGAACTCTTTTATTTGCATGTTATTTAGCGGGCTTTTTTCGTCAACAGGATGCACTACTGTCCAAGGCAAAGGGAAAAAGTTAATTTTTTCAATTTCTAAATTTAATCTATAAAATACTCTTTTTCTTTCGCCATCTTTAAGAGCATTTAATGCAAGAACAACCTGTATCTCAGATTCTATAAATTGATTTTTTCTTGCGTTTACTAACCTAAACATTAATGCATTGGCGTTTTTATAAGGTGCTACTACAATATTTTTACTAAAAAGTATTTTTGCACTTGGTCTAGAAAACTTTCCAAAACAAATACCTGTAAGTAAGGCAAAAGAAATTACACCAAATAGCGATTCTATAGCGGCAATTAGATTTGTTGAAAATCCCACAGGGCTAATTCTTCCGTAGCCAACCGTAGTAAGTGTTTGAGCGCTAAAGAAAATGGCATCATAGAATTTTTCAAAGAAAGTATTTCCTTCTACGCCGGCTAAATTTTCTATCCCTGCCAATAAATACAAAATAGCAAAAATGAAGTTAGCTACAGTATAAAAAAGAAGTACCAAAAAAATAAAATTTCGCCAAGTTTGATTTATTAAATAGTGATAGATATGAAAAGATTCAAAAAAACTTTGACCTATTCTATTTACGTTAAAAGAACCATTGTTATTAATAAGTTTTTGTTCCTTGCTGCTAGCGCCGGTTCCAAAACCTAAATCTTTTGGTATTTCTGGTTTGTCCATAAAAAAAGCTCTCTATTAAGAGAGCTTTAAATGTATTTAAAAATTAATTAAGTTTGATTTATTGAACTGAAATTAATTCAACGTCAAAAATTAAATTGGCTTTGGCAGGAATAACGGGAGGTCTTCCTGCATCGCCATAGGCAATGTTGTAAGGGATGATAAAACGAGCTTTTTCACCTGTTTTTAACAATGAAATTCCTTCGTCCCAACCTTTAATAACGTAACCTTGACCCAAAGGAAACTGAATTGGTTTTTCTCTTTCTAAGGAAGAATCAAAAACTTTTCCATCGGTTAAATATCCAGTGTAATGTACTTCCACATTTTTTCCGTTTTCTGCTTTAGTGCCTTCGTTATTGCTCAGGATTTTTATCATCTGTAAACCGCTTGCAGTTTTAACTGTGTCTTTACCTTTTACATCATAAGGAACAGGAACAAAAGGATCTTTACTTTCTAACAGTTCTACATCAAAAATTAATGTAGAGTTGGGCGGTATTGCGCCTGCGCCTCTTTCTCCATAACCAAGATTTGAAGGAATAGTAAACCTTGCTTTGTCGCCAACATGTAACAAAGCAATTCCTTCGTCCCATCCTTTAATTACTTGCCCAACGCCAAGTTTAAATGAAAATGGTTGACCACGTTTAACGCTGCTATCAAAAACAGTATCATTGGTTAATTTTCCGGTATAGTGTACCGTAACTTTTCCGCCTTTTATGGGTGCTTTTCCTGTGCCTTTTGATAGAATTTCATAAGTGAGGCCAGAAGGTGTTGTTATTGCATTGGACATATTTTTTTGTGCTTTTAAATTTGGCAAAAGAGCAAATAAGCTCAAGGACATAATGATTAGTTTTTTCATTGGCTTATGATTTATAGTTTGTGATTATTTTCTTCTATTATTTTTTTCCTTTGGTTAATCCTACAATTTCAATATCAAAAACAAGCGGAGAGTAGGCAGGAATGGGACCAGTACTCATTCCGCCATAAGCTTTTGCAGATGGAATTAGCAATGTAGCTTTTGTTCCGGTTTTCATTCCAACAATTGCTTCGTCCCAACCGGCAATAACCATTCCCACGCCAATGGCAAACTTAACCGGCACGGGGCTGTTGTCTGAAGAATCAAAAACTTTTCCATCTAAAAATTTACCAGTGTATTTTACTTCAATTGTGTCGCCTTTAGTTACTAGGGCGCCTGAACCTTTTTTAGTTTCGGTTATGTAAATTCCCGAAGCATTTGGTTTTGCTGTTATATTTTTTTCTATCACATATTTTTTAATCAAAGAATCTTCCATAGATTTACTTGCCTCTGCCGCTTTCATTTGTTCGTCTTGAGCTTTTTGTTGAGCTGCTTTAAATTTCTCTTCAGTTTCAACTTTTAACACTTTCAAATAAAATTTTAAATCGCTTCCTTTGGTTATTTCCTTTGGTAAATCTCTTTTTGCAGTTTTCACAAAAAATGAGTCTGCACTTAATATAAAAGAAGCACTGTCTCCTTCGGAAAGCATTTTAAATCCTTCAGTTAAATCGCCTTTAAACTCTGATTTATCCACTTTTATCATAAACGGCCTGCCTAATTTAGATGATTCAAAAAGCAAAGAATCTTTGATGGTGGTATAGTTTAAATTAAGTGTAATAATGTCTCCTTGTTTTATTTTGGGTTTTGAGCCAACAACCGATATCATCTTATAATACAATCCGTTTTCCGATTGCTCGTAACCTTCGTATTTAGAGTTTTTGCAAGCACCAAAAAGCAATGCAACACAGGCTGCTGTTCCTAATAACAATCTCATTTTTTTCATTTAATAGTTTAAGTTTTTATTTAATTTTTTTTAAAAAGACATCAAAAGTAAGAGATTTGAATGGTTCTACAATTCCATTAGAATTTCCTTTTTCTCCATAACCCCAAAATGAGTTAAAAAGAAATACACATTTTTCTTCTTCTTCCATTGTTAAAACACCTTTTTCTAATCCTTTTAGAAGTTGGTCGGGTGTGCCAATTTTATATTCAAAGTGTGAGTTGTCATCGCCAATATGGTCAAAAACCTTATTGTTCAGGAACTTTCCGGTATATTGAAGAACTAATGTGCTGCCAGATTTTATTCTCTTTCCATTTCCTTTTTTTACAATTGCTTTGAATAACGAACTATCAATTTCTATAAAATTTAGACTTGGATTGTTTTTTATAAAGTTTGTTAATTCAATTTTTTCATCGCTTTTTAGGTAGTTGGAATATGATTTTTGAAGCATTTCTGTTTTTTTTAATTGCTCTTTAGAAATTACTTTCAAAATTTTAAAATAAAGCAACAATTTTTCCGAATCTGCCAATTTTATTGCAGGAACAAATCTTTTTTCCTTTACCAACTCAAGCAATTGAATTTTAAAAACGGAACTATCCAAAGGAGAACTAAAATCTAAAATGCTTTTTAATGGTGAATCGCTTGAAATTTTTTCTAAGTATATTGTATCAATGTATGCATAACTACTTTTATAATTGAGCAAGGGAACATCAATATTAAATTTATTACACACCCTAAATGAGACAATAACTACTTTATTTTTAAGAGTTGTTGTTTTATCACCAACGGTTATTCTCTTGGCGTAAATTGAATTAGTAAGTTTATAAAAATTTTCTTTGTCTTTTTTTACACACGAAGCTATCAGCAGTATAAAACAGTAAACAAGTAAGATTAAAGTTTTTTGTACTATACTCACTTGCAATCAAACTATTTAAATAGTCGAAATATATCGTTTCCGTTGGCAAATATCAACAATGAGAAAAGTAAAATCATTCCTGCTGTTTGGGCATATTCCATTGCTTTTTCGTTTGGTTTTCTTTTTGTAATTATTTCATACAACAGAAAAATTACATGTCCGCCATCTAGTGCAGGAATAGGAAGAATATTCATAAATGCTAATGCAAGGGAGAAAAATGCTGTAACATTCCAAAATTTAAACCAATCCCATTCAGGTGAAAAAACTTTGCCAAATGTTATAAAACCACCCAGAGATTCGTATCCTTTAACTTCAGTATTAAATATTAATTTAAACTGTTTTATGTAATCATAAGTAACAGTAAATGCTTTAGCGCTACCAGCAGGGATAGATTCAAAAAAGGTATATTTCTTTTTGCTTATTACTAAAAACTTTTCTATATCTGTCGGTGCTACCCCAAGTCTTCCTTCCACTGGAACTTTAGTTTTAATTGTTAATTCAGAATTGTTTCTAAGTACTTTAATTTCTATTTCCTTATTCTTGAAATTTTGAAGTGTTTTTCTGAAATCACTAAAAAATGGTGTAGGAATTTCGTTTATGGCAAGTAACTTATCGCCCACTTTTAAACCTGCTTTTTCTCCCTCTGAGTTTTTTGCAAAATCACCAATCACAAATGGAAATCTGGGAGCAATAAATTCCCCTTGTTTTTCAATAAGTTTTTTTACAGTTCCTTTTGGTAATTCAATAGTTGAAATATTTCCATCCCTTTCAATTTTTAATTCTTTTGCATCATTGATAACAATGTTTGATGCAATTTTTGAAAAGTTATCTGTTTCAACGCCGTCAACTGCAATAATTTTATCGCCGTCTTTTAGTCCTGCTTCCACAGCAATGCTATCGCAAGCAATTCCGTATTTCATGTTTTTAGAACTAAGGTATTCTTCGCCATAGGCAAAAAGCACCATAGAGTAGATAAACATTCCAAGGAGCAGGTTAACTGTTACCCCACCAATCATAATAATAAGTCGTTGCCAAGCTGGTTTAGAGCGAAATTCCCAAGGTTGAGGTGGCAATTTCATTTGTTCTTTGTCCATTGATTCGTCAATCATTCCTGCAATTTTTACATAGCCACCCAAAGGAAGCCAGCCAATACCATATTCAGTTTCGCCTTTTTTAATTTTGAACAAAGAAAACCAAGGATCAAAAAACAGATAAAACTTATCTACTTTGGTTTTGAATAGTTTAGCAGGAATAAAGTGCCCCAATTCATGTAATATAATTAGGATTGATAAACTTAAAATTAGTTGTGAAGCTTTTATTAAAATTTCCATTTATTTTTTGTGTTCTTAGTTTTTTGATAATTCAAAAGCAAGTTTTCTTGTTTCTAAATCGGTGTTTATGTAATCTTGATAACTTGGTTTTTCTATGTGTTCTATTTTTTGAAGGCAATCATTAATTAAATCGCTCATTGCCAAAAAGCCAATTTTGCCTTGAAGAAACAATTCAACTGCAATTTCATTTGCTGCATTTAAAATACAAGGACTATTTCCTCCTTTTTCCATTGCACTGTATGCCAAAGCTAAATTTTTGAAAGTTTCTAAATCTGGTTTTTCAAATGTAAAGGAAGGGTAATTTAAAAAATCAAAGCGTTTAAAATCTGTTAATATTCTGTTGGGATAGGTTAAAGCATATAAAATTGGTAGTTTCATATCAGGCAAACCCAATTGAGCTTTCATAGAACCATCGTTAAATTGCACAATAGAATGAATAATGGATTGAGGATGAACAATTACATCAATTTGTTCTTTTTGTAAACTAAACAACCATTTTGCTTCAATCACTTCCAAGCCTTTGTTCATTAAACTTGCTGAGTCAATTGTAATTTTTGCACCCATTACCCAATTTGGATGCTTTAATGCTTGAGCTTTAGTAATAGTTAGCAGTTCGTCTCTTTTTTTTCCTCTGAATGGTCCACCACTGGCAGTGAGATAAATTTTTTCTATTTTGTTATGAAACTCGCCAGCCAAACACTGAAAAATTGCAGAATGTTCAGAATCTACAGGATATATGTTTACACCTTTTTCTGCCGCAAGTTTTGTTACCAGTTCGCCTGCCACAACAAGTGTTTCTTTATTGGCCAAAGCTATTGGTTTGCCTGCTTCTATTGCTTTTAATGTAGGTCCAAGGCCAGAATAGCCAACCAATGCCGTTAAAACAATATCTATAGATTCCATTTGAACGGCTTGTTCCAAAGCTTCCATGCCGCAATATACTTTTATTGGATACAGATTAAGCTTATCCTTTAAGTATTGGTACTTTTCTTGTTGCCCAATTACAACAGCATTGGGCTGAAACTTAATGGCTTGTTCCGCTAATAAATCTGCATTAGAGTTTGCAGACAAGAGCTCAACTTGAAAATAATTTTTGCTGTTTTCAATTACCTCTAATGTTTGCGTTCCTATTGAACCTGTTGAACCTAAAATGGCAATATTTTTCTTTTTCAATGTTTAAAAACTTATATAATCTTGTGGGTCAATGGCTGTTCCTTTGTGCCAAATTTCAAAGTGCAAATGTGGCCCTGTGGTTATTTCTCCTGAATTTCCTACAATGGCAATAACTTGGCCTGCATTAACTCTTTCTCCTTCATTTTTTAGAACTACAGAATTGTGTTTATATACAGAAACAATATCATTGTTGTGCTGAATTTGAATCATATAACCACTTTCTGATGTCCAGCCTGAGTAAATTACAGTTCCTGCAAGCGTAGATTTTATACTTTCATCTTTTTTTGTAACAATATCAATTCCAAAATGGTTTTCAACAGAATTAAATGAACTTGAAACCATACCCACTGCCGGATTAAAAAAGAATAGTCCTGCGATTCCATCCATTCCAGATTTTCCGGAAGAATAGGCTAAGCTATTTTTATCCTTGTTTTCAATTTCTTTTCTAAAACTCTCCTCGCTTGCGGATTTTGAAACATTTAGTTCTTCAAAATTAACACCCTTGCTTTTAACAGCGTTTTCAATTTGTGTAAAACTTACTTTGTCATGCAAAACATCGTCTAAGTTTTTTATGTATAAATCTTTCGCCAACAAGGACTCTTCTAGTGAATCTGCTCTTTGCATCAGTTCAGTAACATTTCTTCTGAGTTTTACATCTGCATAGCCAGGAATATATTCTCTAAGGCTCGTAAATGCAATAGTATATGTAAGTATAAAAATTAAAAACAAAGACAAGCTTCCAATAAAAACAAAAAGATTAAGTGCAGACAAAGTAAATGATGTTTTTTCTTCAAAAGTGCTGTCATCCAAAACTACCACCCTGTATGGGTTTTGAAGTTTTTCTTTCCAGTTCTTATTTTTTTTTTCTGCGTTCATTAAAAATAAAGGTGGCTAATATCCGAAAATTATACCTTAAGTCTTAATAAAATTATAAAAGTTTATCAGAATAAAATAATTTTGCACCTTTATCGTTAGAAGCAGTTTTACAAAAGAAGTATTGTTACAATAAGATGTTATACAAATTAAAAGAGTTGAGGATTTTTGTTTTAGTTGTGGTTGTTGTGTTTACATCTTGTTCAACAAAAAAAAATACGTGGGTCAGTAGAAATTTTCACATTCTTACAACTCATTACAATGGTTGGTTTTATGCCAATGAAATAATAAACGAATCGGTAGATAAAATTCAAAAAGCAAACAAAGACGACTACGATAAAATACTGCCCATGTATATTTATGGGTCAATTGATGAGGCAAAAACCATGACACCAGACATGGAAAAAGCGTATAAAAAAATTTCAACTTGCATTGGAAGACATTCTATGCTAATAAAAGACAAACAGCACAATCCATGGATAAACGATTGTTTTATACTTGTTGGAAAAACAAATTTTTATAAGCACGATTATTTTGCAGGATTAGAGTCGTTTGAATATGTGGCCAATAGAAACAAAAAGAAGCCCATAAGGTATCCTGCTATGTTTTGGATGCTCAGAACTTACAACGAAATGGGTCTTTTTAGTAGTGCTCAAGGATTAATTGATTTGCTGGCAGATGAGAAAAAAATGCCTAAAAAGTATAAAAAAGATTTTCATGCACTTGTTGCAGATTTTTATTTAAAAACAGGCAATTTAAATGCTGCATCTAAGGAGCTAACAAAAGCTATCGCTCTTAGCAAAAAAAGCACTGAGAAAACACGATTTACATATATCCTTGCTCAGGTATTTCAGGCATTGGAGGAAGACCAACTGGCATACCAGTTCTTTTCTAAAGTTTTAAAATCCGGGCCAAGCAATGAAATGGCATTTCAAACAAAAATGAATTTAGCCACTTCTTTTAGTGCTGGTAATGGAAAAAAAGACATTAAAAAAGTACTAAATAAAATGCTGAAAGAAGCAAAATATGTTGATTTTAAAGATCAAATTTACTTTGCACTAGCTAAAGTTCATAAAAAGGAGGGAAATAATCCAGAAGAAATTAAATGTTTAATTCAATCCGTAGCGCTTTCAAGTAAAAATATAAAACAAAAAGGAATTTCGGCTTGTAGATTGGGCGAATTGTATTTGGATGGTTCAAAATATTCGCTGGCCGAAGCCTATTATGATACCGCAGTAACATCCTTACCCAAAGAATATACAGGTTACACAAACATTGTTCTAAAAAAGAAAAGCTTATCAACTTTGGTTGGATATTTAAAAACGATAAACAACCAAGATAGTTTGCTAAAAGTTGCAAACATGAGCGATTTTGACAGAGAATCGTATGTAGAAAAAATGATTGAAAAGTTAAAAGAAAAAGAATTAAAAGATATAGAGGAAGCAGAAAAAAATCAATCAAAACAAGAAGGTATTTTTACTGTCACCAGCACTCAAGACCAAAATACTGCAAGTGGTGCCTCCTGGTATTTCTATAATCCAGGAACATTAAGTTTGGGTTTTACTGAGTTTCAAAAAAAATGGGGAACAAGAAAACTAGAAGACAATTGGAGACGAAGCGTAAAATCATCCTCAAGTGAAGAACAAACAATTACCAAAGATTCTAAAGACAGTGCTTTAGCAAAAGGTGAAACACCGACAGAATTAGTAAATGGTACTCCATCGCAAGTAAAAAGTAAAGATTTTTATCTAAAACAATTGCCATTGAGCGATTCCGCAAAATTATCTTCAAAAAATAAAATTATTGAAGCATATTATAACATGGGTTTGCTTTATAAAGAAGAGTTAAATGACAATAAACATGCAGCAGAAGCATTTGAGAATTTAATAAAAAAATATCCCGGAAACAAATATGAACTTACTTGCTATTATCAGCTTTACCGAATATATTTAACTGCGGATGAAACTGATAAGTCTGACAAATACAAGAATATTTTATTAGATAAATATCCAAATAGTGAATTTAGTTTGCTCATAAAAAATCCCGATTACAACAAAGAAAGAGAGTTTAAATTAAACCAAGCAGAAACCTTTTATCAGCAAACTTTTTTTGCATTTTCTGAATCAAAATTTCAAGATTGTATTGATAGATGTGTTGCATCAGATTCACTGTTTCCAAAATCAGAAAACAAGCCCAAATATGCTTTACTAAAAGCAATGTCTTCTGGCTCCATTGGCGGCAAAGACAAAATGATTGCCTCGCTAAAAGAAGTTGTGGTAAACTATCCCACTCACCCAGTAAAGAAAAGAGCCGAAGAATTATTGGCAATACTACTCAAACAAGATGGTGAAGTAAACAATGATTCTATTTCAAAAAGTCCATATACAGAGGCCGCAGAAGAAGAACATTTTTTTGTTTTGTTATTTCCAATAGACAAAGACATGAATGATCAAAAAGCAAGAATTTCTGATTTTAATTCCATGAATTTTGAAAGTGCAGAATTGTCGCAATCTGATTTGATTTTTGGTAAGGACCACAAGATGATAACTGTTAAATCTTTTGCTGGAAAAGGAGATGCACTAAGGTATTATGATTTTTTTAAGACAAATAAAAATGTTACTGAAGGTTTAAAAGAAAATACTTACCAGTTTTTTGTAATAAGTGCAAGCAATTACATTGTTTTTTATAAGCTACAAAAACCCGAAGATTATAAAGTGTTTTTTGAAAGCAAGTACTTAAAATCAAAAATATAAATTTTGCAACCTGCACAAATTGCGTAAAAGTATACTCACAAAAAAATTATGGAAAATTTAAAAAGGCAAATAGAATTGGTTTGGCAAAATAGAGAACTTCTAAAAGAGAAAGAAATTCAATTTGCAATAGAAAGTGTAATAGATAGTTTAGACAAAGGAATTATAAGAGTAGCAGAGCCTACAAGCGAAAATTGGCAAGTAAACGATTGGATAAAGAAAGCTGTTATACTATATTTCCCTATTAGAAAAATGGAAACCATAGAATTGGGAATTTTTGAGTTTCACGATAAAATGAAACTTAAAACAGGGTATGAAAAACTGGGTGTTAGAGTTGTGCCACATGCAGTTTCGAGATACGGTTCTTATCTAGCAAAAGGTGTAATACTTATGCCATCTTACGTTAATATTGGTGCTTATGTAGACGAAGGCACTATGGTGGATACATGGGCAACAGTTGGCTCTTGTGCACAAATTGGTAAGAATGTTCACCTAAGTGGTGGTGTAGGCATTGGAGGTGTTTTGGAACCTGTGCAGGCCGCTCCAGTTATTATTGAAGACGGTTGTTTTATTGGAAGTCGTTCTATTGTTGTAGAAGGAGTAAGAGTTTGTAAAGAAGCTGTTCTGGGAGCAAACGTGGTTTTAACTGCTAGCACCAAAATTATTGATGTTACAGGCAATGAACCACAAGAATTTAAAGGAATTGTTCCCAAAAGAAGTGTAGTGATTCCAGGAAACTATTTAAAGAAATTTCCAGCAGGAGAATTTGGTGTAAATTGTGCTTTAATTATTGGCAAAAGAAAAGAAAGTACAGATTTAAAAACCTCATTAAATAACGTTTTAAGAGAGTACGAAGTAGCAGTATAATTATAAAAAAATATGAAAAATAATTTCCGATCAATAATAATTTCATTGTCTGTGGTAATAGCAGCATGGATTTTGGGCTCTGCCTGGAAAAGCTCGCACAGTTCTAATCATACCATATCAGTAACCGGTCTTGCCTCCAAAGATTTTGATTCAGATTTAATTGTGTGGTCTGGAAGTGTAATCCGTAAATCACTTGAATTAAAAGATGCATATGCCGAAATAAAGAAAGACCAAGAAACAATAAAAAAATACTTAATTGCAAAAGGAATTCTGGAATCGGAAATGGTATTTAATTCAATAAATATTTCTAAAGATTTTAATGTTATATACAACAACGATGGCAGTAGGAGAGAGACCTTTAACGGTTTTGTTCTTTCGCAACAAGTGGAAATAAATTCTAAAAATGTAGAAAAAGTAGAAAAAATTTCTCGTGAAGTAACAGAGATTATTGACCAAGGAATTGAGTTCAATTCTAATGTGCCAAGTTACTACTATACCAAGCTTGATAAATTAAAATTAGAAATGCTTGCAAATGCCACTGCAAATGCTAAACAAAGAGCCGAAAAAATAGCTGAAAATGCTGGCGCAGAATTGGGAAAACTTAAAAAAGCAGATATGGGAATTTTTCAAATTACTGCTCAAAACTCTCCTGAAGAACTTACTTGGGGTGGAGCCTTTAATACTTATTCCAAAAATAAAACTGCAAGAATAACTGTAAAAACAGACTACTTCGTAAATTAGCAGAAATCTAGCGGAATGAATATTGCATTTGATGCCAAGCGTGCTTTTACCAACAATACTGGATTAGGAAACTATGCAAGAACATTAATTCAAGGTTTAATTACTTTTAAACCCAACAACAATTACCATTTATTTTCTCCAAAGAAATGTCCCTCAGCGTTTTTAGATTTTTTAAATTCTTGCGATAATGTTAGTATTATTCAGCCGCCTTCAACATTTCCAGCAATTTTTCATTCAACATGGAGAAGTTTTGTAATTCCAAATAGCTATAAAAAATTAGATGTAGATATCTTCCATGGTTTAAGCAATGAACTTCCTTTAGAATTTTGCAAAAATAAAAAGACAAAAAAAATTGTTACCATTCACGATTTAATCTTTGTTCGTTACCCCAAACTGTATAATCCAGTTGATTGCAGAATTTATGCTACTAAAGTAAAAAAAGCCTGCAAATCTGCGGATTTAGTGCTTGCAATAAGTGAACAAACCAAGCGAGATTTAATTGAGTTTTACAAAATTCCAGAACAAAAAATAAAAGTTGCTTACCAAAGTTGTAATCCAATTTTTTTTGATAGGCCCAAAGAAAATGAACTTAGTAAGTTTAGAAAAGAATTTAATCTACCCGGTGAATTTTTACTATACATTGGAACAATAGAAGAAAGAAAAAATCTTTTAGGTTTAGTTAAAGCAATTAAGCAATCTAAATTTGATATTCCATTTGTAATTGTGGGCAACAAAAAAGATTATTTTAAACAAGTGATGCAGTTTGTTGCAGACAATAATTTTTCGAATAGATTAATTTTTCTCGAAAATATTTCAACACAACAATTAGTGTATTTATACAATCTTGCAAAAATTTATATTTCCTCCAGTATTTTTGAAGGATTTGGTATCCCAATTATTGAAGCATTAGCAAGCAAAGTACCTGTTATTGCACACAAAGATTCTTGTTTTCCCGAAGCTGGTGGAGCTTACACTCAATATACCGATGTTCTTAATTCCGAACTTTTTTCTGCAACAATTGACAAGGTTTTGGAAGACAAAAATCTCCAAAAACAAATGATAGAAAAAGGTAGCGAACATGTGCAAAAATTTACTTTAGATTATACTTCCAATGTAATGTATAACTTATACTTGGAACTCATCTAAAGATGAAATTGTTTTCATTAAATAGCATTGTTTTATTCATACTTTTTTTTTGCTTAAATAATAGTGTTGCACAATCCTATGTTGGAATATTTAATTTGAATTTTAATGAAAAAGATTCAGTTATTACAAAAGTGTTTAATGATTCATTAGCCTGCACAAAATATGTTCAAAAACTTAAACTACAGTTACTAAAAAAAGATTTTGTTTCCTTAAATGTCGATTCACTAATTTTAAAAAAAGACACGTCAATTTTTAATTTTTTCCTTTCTAAATATTTCAAAAATATTATTATCTCAAAAACAATATCAATAGGAATTGAAGAAAAAATGTCGTTTTATCCCAAAGAAAATTCTTCCTATTCCTTGGCAGATTACATAAAACTTCAAGAAAAAATTATTGGTTATTGGGAAAATAATGGATTCCCTTTTTGTTCCGTTCAACTCGTAAATACTAGTGTTGAAGAATATTCACTAAAAGGTGATTTAGAGATTAAAAAAAATATTCCTGTAAAATTAGATTCCATAAATATCTCGGGAACATTAAAACTAAATAAATACTTTATCTACAATTTTGCAGGCATAAAACCGGGAGCAATTTATAACGAAAGCAAAATACGTAATGCCGGAAACCGCTTGCGTGAGTTGTCGTTTGCAACACTAGAAAAATCTCCTCAACTCATATTCACAAGAAAATATACCAAGCTAAATCTTTTTCTCAACCAAAAAAAGGCCAATCAATTTGATGGAATTTTGGGTTTTCTTCCGGACAATCAAACAGGAAAAATTCTATTTACAGGTCAAGCTCACATAAGATTATTTAATTCTTTTTCGGCAGGTGAATTTATAGAAGCAGACTGGAGAAAGCTTCAAGTGGGTACGCAAGACTTAAAAATTAATTTTAATTATCCCTATATTTTCCGGACTCCAATTGGGTTTGATTATGGATTTAATCTATACAAAAGAGATACAACTTTTACTGATTTAAAAAACACAATTGGACTTCAATTTTTACTTTCAGGAGCAAATTATTTTAAAGTTTTTTATTCAATTCGTAGCAGTAATTTGATTTCTACTCAAGGTTTGGAATTTTTAACCGTATTACCCGATTATGCCGACATCACAACAAAATCTTATGGAATAGGAATAAAACTAGATTACACAAACTATCGTTTCAATCCACGAAAAGGATTACGCGTAACTTCAAATTTTTCTGTAGGTAACAAGAATATTCGAAAAAATCCAAATGTTAATCCTTTAGCTTATCAAAACGTTCAGCTAAAATCCGTTCAATATTTAGGCGACGGTTTTATAGATTATTTTATTCCAATTTTAAAAAAAGGTACACTACTTATTGGTGCTAAAAGTGCTTACATTTCGGGTCAAGCAATTTTTAGCAACGAACTTTTTAGAATAGGCGGTTTGCAATCTTTTAGGGGCTTTGACGATGAATCTATTTTTGCTTCCTTTTATGCAATTTCAAACATTGAGTATAGATTTTTAATGGACAAAAACAGTAATATATTTTTATTTGCTTCAAGAGCCTACCTCGAAAATATTTCGGCAAACAAAAGAATTATTGATAGACCATTAAGTTTTGGCTCAGGCATAAGTTTTGAAACAAAAGCAGGAATATTTAATCTTACTTATGCATTAGGAAAACAATTAAATAATCCTATAATTTTGCGGGCAGCAAAAATTCATTTTGGTATTGTAAGTTTATTTTAAAATAGTATGTGTGGAATAACCGGTTTTATTGGCAATAACAATTTTATTTCTAAGGAGGAATTGATAGGAATGACAGACGCAATAAGTCGTCGTGGACCAGATGCTGCTGGCTATTTTTATCAAAATTCTATTGCTCTTGGTCATCGCAGATTAAGTATTATTGATTTAAGCGATTCTGCCAATCAGCCAATGGAAAGTTCTTGCGGAAAATTTGTAATGGTATACAATGGTGAAGTATATAACTTTAAAGAAATTGCACTCGAAATTATTGCCGCAAAACCAGATTTTAAATTTAAAACTTCCTCAGATTCCGAAGTGATTTTAGAAGCTTATGTTTTGTGGGGAGCAAGATTTGTTTCAAGACTTAATGGAATGTTTGCCATAGCAATCTATGAAAAAGAAACTAACAAACTTTTTATTTGCAGAGACAGGTTAGGCATAAAACCCATTTATTATTTTTTTAATCAAGGCAATTTTATTTTTTCTTCTGAATTAAAATCTATCTCAACATACAAAAGCAAATTGCAATTGACCGTTAATAAAATTGCAATTAATGAGTTTCTGCATTTAGGCTATGTGCCTAGCCCAAACAGTATTTACAACGAGGTAAAAAAATTTCCAACAGGCAATTATGCAATAGTTGAAAATGGAAAACTTGAGTTTTTTACCTATTGGGATTTAAAGCAGAAAATAAAAAAGGATATTGTTTACGACGAGGGTGAAGCAAAACAAAAGCTCAAAGAATTGCTCATTAGTTCAGTAAAATATAGAATGATTAGTGATGTTCCATTTGGAACTTTCCTTTCAGGTGGAATAGACTCCAGCCTTGTTACATCTATCGCTCAATCTGTTTCTAATGAACCTGTAAATACTTTTTCAATTGGTTTTGAAACAGAAAAAAACGAGGCAGGTTATGCAAAAAAGGTAGCAGAACATTTAGGAACCAATCATCACGAATTGTATGTTACAGAAAACGATGCTATAAATTTAATTCCTGATATTGTAGATTTATACGACGAACCATTTGCAGACGGCTCTGCTGTTGCTACTCAGCTAGTGGCAAAAATGGCAAGGCAAAATGTAACCATGACTCTTTCCGGCGATGGGGGAGATGAATTGTTTATGGGCTATGGTGCATACAATTGGGCGACCAGATTAAACGATCCAACTTGGTTTTTAACCAAAGGAATTATTTCAAAAATTTTGATGTATGGAAATTCCAGGCAAAAAAGAGTGGCAGACGTTTTGCAAAGAGTTTCTGCAAGGCATTTAAAAAGTCATATTTTTTCGCAAGAACATTATTTCTTTTCACGAAAAGAATTAAAGTTGTTATTGAAAGAAGATGCTTATGCCGCTTTTAATTTAGATGAAATTTATCCTGCCTTTTCAAGAGATTTATCTGCTGCCGAAAGTCAGTCTTTATTTGATATTGACTATTACCTAAAAGACGATTTATTGGTAAAAGTAGACAGGGCTACTATGAAATATTCTTTAGAAACTCGTGTGCCAATTTTAGATTACAGAATTGTTGAATTTGCATTTAATTTATCTCAAAATTTGAAAATAAAAAACGGCGAACAAAAATATTTGCTAAAGCAAGTTTTATATGACTACGTTCCCAAAGAATTTTTTGAAAGACCAAAGTGGGGTTTTGGAATCCCCATTACTCAGTGGCTTAAAGGACCGTTGTCATATTTAATTGACGATGTTTTAAGTCAAGAAATCATCAATAAACACAATGTGGTAAATTGGGAATTTGTGCAACAAATTATTCATAAGTTTCGCAACGGTTACGACCATTATTACAATAGAATTTGGGCATTAATTCAATTGCACATTTGGTTGAATAAAAATAGTAATTAAGTTTTTTGCAGGATTTGAATTATATATTCAAATTAGTTTTTCTTTGCTTTGTCTTTTTAAAAGCAATGTTGAATTATTACTCAAAAAATCAGTGTTTACAAACTTAAAATCTCCACCATCCTCAACAAATTAGGGTTCAATCCCTCAATGTGTTTCACCGCTTTAGAAAAAGGAGTAAGAACAATTTCTTTGTTTATAATACCAACCATTTGACCTTTCTCTCCACCCATCAATGCCTCAACCGATGCAAAGCCCAATCTACTTGCCAATACTCTATCGTAGCAACTTGGACTTCCTCCTCTCTGTATATGACCTAAAATAGTAACCCTAATATCAAAATCAAATTCTTTTTTTAAGGCTTCACCCACCTTAAATGCTCCACCAGCTTCGTCGCCCTCGGCACAAATAATTATTTTTGAAGATTTGCCCTTTCTGCTTTTCTTCAACCTTTCTATTAAATGATTCAAATCTGTTTTTGTTTCAGGAATTAATATTGCTTCCGCACCTGCGCCAATACCACTTCTTAGGGCAATTAAGCCAGCATCTCTTCCCATCACTTCCACAATAAAAAGTCTATCGTGACTTTCTGCAGTGTCTCTAATTTTGTCTACTGCATCTATCACTGTGTTTAAGGCAGTATCGTATCCTAATGTGTCATCTGTTCCAAACAAATCGTTATCAATTGTTCCAGCAATTCCAATAATTGGCAAATTGTATTTTGATCCAAATTCGTCAGCGCCTCTAAAAGTTCCGTTTCCGCCAATTGCAATCAATCCATCAATTCCTTCTGCACTTAATTGTTTATAAGCTCTTTCCATCCCTTCTGGAGTCATAAATCTTTTACTTCTGGCAGTTTTTAAAATTGTTCCTCCTCTTTGAATGATGTTGCTTACACTTTTAGCACCCATAAATTCAAACTCACCATCAATTATTCCATCGTAGCCATGTTTTATTCCTATTACATCAATGCCGTAGTAAATAGAAGTTCTAACAATTGCTCTAATGGCTGCATTCATTCCCGGTGAGTCGCCACCTGAGGTAAAAACTCCAATTTTTTTGATGTTTGCTTGGTTCTCTTTCATATAAATTGTGTTAAAAATTCATCTTAGTGTTTTAAATACACTATGCAAAGGTATTAAATTTATTTTACCTGATTGTTGTTTCATCAAATTTAAAATAATTAATTAAACACTATTTCTATTTAAACTTAAAAAATACAAAAAATAGTATTGTTTTGCTTAAAAAAAAGTTCAAGTAATTCTATTTTTTTCTCTGAAATTTTTATGATGAGAAGTCTAAAACTTCAACAACCAAATAAACTCTCAGCCTTTTATTTCATATAAGTCATAAACCATAAAAAAGAAATTAAAAAGGAGTTTAAGTCCTTTATAATCGGAGTTAACTGAGTTTGCTCATCGTTTCATTAAGTTACTATTTGCAGTATAAAATATATTTCTTAAGTTAGTTCAGTTAATATAAAGATTAATGTTATGACAAAAAACAAAACACAAACCACACAACAAAATGTAGTTGATTTTATTAATGAATGTGTAGATTCAGAACAAAAAAAGCAAGACAGTTTAGATCTTATGAAATTAATGTCTGCAGTATCTGGCTGCGAAGCTAAAATGTATGGTCCAAGTATTATTGGGTTTGGAACATATCACTACATATATGATAGCGGTCACGAAGGAGATGCTCCATTAATTGCATTTTCTCCAAGAAAAGCAGCTATTTCATTGTACGTTTATACAGGTTTAGGAGAACATGAAAGCTGGTTGGAAGGATTGGGTAAATTTAAAATGGGCAAAGCATGTATTTATATAAAAAAGCTTTCGGATATTAACCAGCAGAAGCTAAAAACAGTGATGGAAGAAAATATAAAATATTTACAAAATAAGTATGTAGTTTAATTACTTTGTTGTGAACGTAGTTGACAAGTAAATATTTAATTTGGGCAGCAAGATTCAATACCTACTAAATACAATTAGGCAGATTTTTCTTGATGCAATTCCCAATTCCCAAGTATGTATTCGTTACAATATGCCTTCATTTAAGGTAGGTAAATATTATTTTTACTTATTGTAAACCATTTCTAGTTTTATTTCGTGTTGTACATCAAGACAAATAATTATTAATGTAAAAAATACAAGTATGATAAAACACATCTACATTATTTCAGTTAGTTTGGCGTTGCTTATATCTAACGTTAATCTTATTGCTCAACCACTATGGAATAATACTATCGGATTTTCTAACGATAGCTTATCACGTGTGGCAGCGGTAAAAGTTGCAATTGATAATACACAACAAATTTATGTACTTACAAATTACAGTACTCCTATTGCACAAAATGTTCAGGAAAACAAAATTATTTTAAATAAGTACAACAATACTGGAGCATTGCTTTGGTCTTTTACTTTCGATAATCAAGGTTTAAATAATGTTAGATCTTTTGATATGAGAATTGATGGTTCTAATAACGTTTACATTGTTGGCGGTAGAATTGTTAATAGTCAATTTTCCTTGCTTTTTTTTAAAGTTTCGATGAATGGAAGTTTAAGTTGGGTGAAGTTTGGAAATACTGGATTCGATACCGACTATTACACTAATATAGAATTCAGGAATAATTTGTTTTACCTGCGTTCAAATGCAGGTGTTGCAGTATATAACCAAAATGGCATTGAGCAATACGTAATTTCGCAATACAATGGTGCATTTGATGTGGATTACTCTGGAAGAATAGTTCTATCTGCCTACATAAACAATAATAATTTAATTAGATACACTGCAAGTGGAGCAATTGATTTTATGGATAGCACTTTGCAAGCGGATAAAATTTTATGCGATTACACCAACGAAATATTTTTGGTGAGAGGTCAAATTGGAATGTCCTCTTATGGTTTGGCTAAACACGATTCTAATGGTCAGTTTCAATGGTCAATGCAAGGATTGCCAACTACACCTCCATTTGGAGATTGGAATTATGGAATAATGGCAACAGGACAAAATGAATATATTTTATACGGTATTGCAGATTCCATGATTAAGTTTAACCAAGCAGGACAAATTCTTTGGCAAAAAAATATGAACGGAATGGATGATTCACAAATTAGTGGAAAAATTATTGGCAATGGATTCTTGCTTTTTACAGGTTCAATCAACGGTTTTGCCGGTAGCGATGTGGTTACTAAAATATTTGATACAAATGGAACTGAAGTTTGGAGTCAATTATACAACGGTTCGTTTACTGGAGGAGATTGGGGAGTGGATGTAGATGCAGATAGCGATGGAATTTATGTTGTTAGCCAATTGGAAGACTCCACAAATCTCATGAAATATTTAAGTCCTTTGGCTGCAGATTCTGTAGATTTTTCGCAAGTATGCGTGGATAGTGTATGGATAGGTTCTGATGGTTTTGTGCATGTAAATGTTTTTAACGGAAATTTTTCTCACATGAATTATCCAGCAATAAATATTGTTTCCTCAGCAGGTGATACTGTTTCTTTAGGTTCACTCAGCTTTTTTGCACAGCTTGGTAATTCCTATCAAGAATATACAAATACCATCACAGATACAACTATTTCAGATTTTAGTAATTATAGTTTTTTTATTAAAAATTCTTTTAATCCTGATACCATTGCTCAAATAAATTTTTGTACTACCACAGGTATTGAAAGAGAATCAAATGCCTCAATTCAATTGTTTCCAAATCCTGCTGACCAATTTATTACTTTTGTAACTGATTTTACAGGTTTAAATGAAAGCCTAATTATTACAGATGTTTTTGGAAGAGAAATTATAAATGAAAGAAAAAACAGTAATAATTTTATTGTAGAAACTCAAAGTTTTTCAGAAGGAATTTACCTAATAAAGATTGTGAATGGGAAAAATAGTAGCACAAGAAAATTTGTTATAAGTAGGTGAGATGTTCTCCTATTTAATTTAGTTTATTTTGTATTTTTCAAGAAAAAATGAATTCATCAGTTAGTGTAAAAAGTCTTATTTTATTGATTTCATTGGTGATATTTTTTCATTTGGCAATAGTGTTTCAATTTATTCCATACACTATTGCCTGGGGAGGCAGAATTAACAGTTTACAAGAGATGTATGTTTTTGAGTTTTTCTCCATAGTAATTAATTTGTTTTTAATAGCAGTATTAATGATGAGAGGTAATTACATTAAACATTTTTTCTCTCAAAAAATTGTTACTCTTATACTCTGGATATATTTTTTAATTTTTTGTTTAAATACTCTTGGAAATTTATTTGCAAAAACAAACTTAGAAAAGTCATTTTCGGTTCTCACCTTGTTATTCGCTGTGCTTCTATTTATTATTTTAAACAATAAGAATTTTAACAAGAATAAAATGTAAATCAAAAATAAGTTATAAACTATTTACTTTTACAAAAAAATGAATAACTTACAGTGAGGCAACTTTTAGCATTTTTCACTCTACTTGATTTTATCTCTTTGGAT
>JBAXQC010000033.1:0-30201 GCA_037131955.1 Bacteroidota bacterium | reverse complement strand
TCGTTTATGCTAGCACTGTATGGTGTAGCATTTTTCCATTGGGCACAAAGAGGAATATAAATTGCTACGAATGCAAAAAATGCAACTATTTTTTTCATTTAGAGATAGGTAAAGTATTTATAATTAATACAAAATAAAGCAAAATAAAATATATTGATAAAAGTAATATCTTTTATCATTATTAATTAGACCAAATTTTTTTGCTCATCTCCCTTCGTTGAGGCTAAGAGGGAGTTTTGAATTGGACTAATTAATACTTCTATTTGGTATAAGTTTGGAAATAGTATGTAGAAACTACAATTGAATCTGAACTTTTAACAACCTGAACTCTCCACAAACCAACAATTAAAACCCAACGTTATTTTTAATTAAAAAAATAAACAATTACCAATTACATAAAGTATTTTTACACCATATTTAAATGCCTTAATGCAAAAAAAACTCAGAATAATCCCAACAATCTTGCAAGAGCAATACAACTCCCTTGTAAGCAACAACTTAGAACATGAGTTCCAAAAATTGCATGATGCCGAAATATCAACTGAACATTTCAGTTTTTACACTTCGGTATCCTCGGTGTTTTCCAGTAAAATAGAGGGAGAAGAAATAGAGTTAGACTCATACATCAAACACAAAAAATTTGGCATTGAGTTTTTACCCGATTACACTAAAAAAATTGATGATTTATATAATACTTACATGTTTGCTAAAACCAATATCCTAAATAAAAAGAATATTGAAAATGCACACAAGCTATTGAGCAAACACATTGTTGCCAAAAACTGGCAAGGTAAAATCCGCAAACAAAATATGTTCGTTGCTACACCCGATGGAAAAATTGAATACGTTGCAGCAACTGCTCAAGAAGTAGAAACTGAAATGCAAAAGTTTTATACTGATTTAGATACACTTGTTTCTGCCAAATTAAGTATTAAACAAGTATTCTTTTATGCTAGTTTAATTCATTTAGTGTTTGTAAAAATACACCCCTTTAATGATGGCAACGGCCGCACAGGAAGGCTATTAGAAAAATGGTTTTTGGCACAACACCTTGGCTATAAAGCCTGGTTCATAGATAGTGAAAGACATTATTACAAACACCATCAAACCTATTACAATAATTTAAGAGCCTTAGGTTTAGAATATCAAACATTAGATTATAATAAAGCATTACCATTTCTATTAATGCTTCCTGATTCAATATAAAAATGTTATTGAACTTTTACAAAAGCTAGTATTTATAGAAACATTAGAGAACTTAATTTTAAAAAAACTACTTGTCCCCAGCTCCCTTAATGCTATAGCCTTGTGGTAGCTATTCTTTCTTTCAGTCTTCATACTTAAAGAATAAATAAAAAGAAGTCATAGACTTCCAAACTTCATAAAAACGGTGGGAGGACGTTTATTGCTATGTTTTTATTTTTAACGGTCATTGCGAGCCACGACCCGAAATCTGTTTTAGTTGTTAGTTCTATCCATCGACGATTGTTTTTTGTTCTTTAATCGATTTTCCATTCACGTTTCCAATTTTTTTAATTTTTTATTTAATACTTGGCATTTTATAATCCCTCAAAAAGACATTCATCATCCACTCCACAAATATTGCTTAATATTGCAATGCAGTCCTATTTAATTGGAAGTTTACAAAAAAGCACAAGCACAAGTAGTCTGCAAAAAACAGAAGATAGAAGTGATAGAATGCATAAAAAAAACAAAGAAAATACTAGCTACGTTATGTAATGAAATTAATAAATTAAATGAAGGGTCATTTTAGGTTTTAAAAGAAAAAAACTTATCTATTGGCGGTTTGTTCTTTACTAGCTTAATTAAACATTTGCAGAGTACAAGAACTCTAAACAATTACAAAAAGAAAAAAAAGTAAATAAATGAAATTGAAAAATATTCTTCTACTGATTTTAGTAATTGCACTGTTGGCATTTATAAAAATTAAGTTCTTCCAAAACAAAGGAGATAAAAAATCTATGAGCAATCAGGGCAAGCCTCCTGCAATTCCGGTTGGAGTATACATAGTAAAAGAGGAGGTTTTGAACAACGAACTTTTTGTTTCGGGAACATTAATTGCAAATGAATCGGCCACATTGTATCCCGAGATAAACGGAAAAATTATAAAATTACAGCTAAGAGAAGGCGAAACAGTAAGAAAAGGAGAACTGATTGCAAAGATAAATGACACTGAATTACAGATGCAACTAAAAAAAATAAACTTGCAAACTTCACTTCTAAAAGAGAAACTAGAACGAATAAAATCTCTCCAAAAAATTGGTGGCACAAGTCAAGAAGAACTAGACAATGCCAACAATTTACTAGAGTTAAATTTAGCGGAGGCAGAAATAATTAAAACACAAATTCAAAAAACTGAAGTATTAGCTCCATTTAATGGAACACTTGGTTTTAAAAATATTAGCGAAGGTGCTATTGTAAATACAACAACTATTATTGCAGAAATTCAACAATTAAATCCAATTAAAATAGAATTTTCGGTTCCAGAAAAATACTCAAACGCAATTGGTAAAAACAACAAAGTGTTTTTTAGAGTAAATGAAAACTCAAAAATTTTCGAAGCAAAAGTAGTAGCCATAGATCCCAAAATAAATTCGTTAGAAAGAACCTTACAAATAAGAGCAATTGCAGATAACTCTAACCTAAATTTTATTCCCGGTAGTTTTGCAAAAATAAATTTACCATTAAAGAAAATCGAAAATGCTTTGATGATTCCTACAGAATCAATTATTCCAATATTAAAAGGTAAAAAAGTATTTGTATGCAAAAATGGAAAAGCAAGCGAAGCCATTGTTACTACCGGAATTAGAAATGCCGATAAAATTCAAATTCTTACTGGAATTAGTGAGGGAGATAGCATAGTTACAATGGGAATGGTTCAATTAAAAGAGGGCTCCGAAATAAAAATTGTAAAAACCAATAACTCAATACCAGCAAAAAAATGAGCTTATCTTCATTAAGCATAAAACGTCCAGTATTGGCAGTGGTAATGTCTATTACTATTGTTCTCTTTGGACTTATTGGCTATAGTTATTTGGGCGTAAGAGAATATCCATCAATAGACCCACCTGTGATAACCGTTAGAACAAGTTATACAGGAGCCAATGCCGATATTATAGAATCTCAGGTTACAGAACCATTAGAAAAGGCGTTGAATGGAATAGAAGGAATTCGTTCAATATCTTCGTCAAGCAATCAAGGCAATAGCCAAATTACTGTTGAGTTTAATTTAGAGGCCAATTTAGAGGCCGCTGCAAATGATGTAAGAGACAAAGTTGCACAATCGGTAAGGCAATTACCACAGGATATAGACGGGTTGCCCACAGTAACAAAATCTGATGCCAATTCGGATGCTATTCTTTCGCTTACGCTACAATCAAATACAAAAAATCAATTACAAATAAGCGACTATGCCGAAAATGTAATTGCCGAAAGATTACAAACTATTCCCGGAGTTAGTAACATTCAAATTTGGGGTCAGAAAAAGTATGCCATGAGAATTTGGATGGATCCAGTTAAACTTTCTTCGTACTCACTAACCCCGTTAGATGTTAAACAAGCTTTAGACAAAGAAAATATAGAACTTCCTGCTGGTAAAATTGCTGGAAACACAACAGAATTAAGTGTTAAAACTATTGGTAAATTTAGCAATGAAGAAAGTTTCAATAATTTAATTATTAGAAACACAGGAGATAAAGTGGTAAAACTTAAAGACATTGGCATTGCTCAACTTGGACCAGAAAACGAAGAAACTATTTTAAAACTATCCGGCACTCCAATGATTGGTTTGGGAATTGTTCCTCAGCCTGGAGCTAACTATTTAGAGATTGCCGAAGAGTTCTATAAAAGATACGAACAAATAAAAAAAGAAATTCCCAAAGATTATAAATTAAGTATAGCCCTGGACAATACAAGGTTTATTAAGCTCTCCGTTTCAGAGGTAAAAGAAACATTAATTATTGCAATCATATTAGTTATTTTAATAATCTTCTTGTTTTTTAGAGATTGGTTAGTGGCGTTTAGACCTTTAATTGATATTCCTGTTTCTTTGATAGGTGCATTTTTTATTATGTATTTAATGGGATTTTCTATAAATGTTCTTACGCTCTTGGCAATAGTTCTAGCAACAGGTTTGGTGGTAGATGATGGAATTGTTGTTACAGAAAATATTTTTAAAAAAATTGAAAAAGGATTAAAGCCTGTTGATGCTGCAATTGAAGGTTCAAACGAAATATTCTTTGCCGTAATTTCAACGTCTGTAACATTGGCGGCAGTTTTTTTACCAGTAATTTTTCTTCAAGGATTTGTAGGAAGATTGTTCAGAGAATTTGGAGTAGTAATTGCCGGGGCAGTTCTGATTTCAGCATTTGTATCGCTTACACTTACTCCAATGTTAAATGCTTATTTGGTGAGAAAAAATCCAAACAAACGTTCAAATTTTTACAACAAAACAGAACCATTTTTTGTGAACATGGTTTTAACATACGGAAAGTATTTAAGCAATTTTTTGAATAAAAAATGGTGGTCGTTTATAATTCTCGCAATTTCTTTTGGACTAATATTTTTATTCATTAAAATTATTCCTTCTGAATTATCTCCGCTGGAAGACAGGAGTTGGATGAGACTTATTGTTACTGCCCCCGAAGGTTCGTCCTATGAATATACAGATAAATTTATGGACAAATTATCCACTTTCGTAACTGATTCAATTCCCGAAAAGAGATTTTGTTTAACCGTCTCTGCTCCCGGATTTGCAGGCAGTGGAGCTGTGAATACTGGATTTGTAAGACTGGCTTTGGTTGAACCTCAAGAAAGAAATAGATCGCAAAATGACATTGCAAACTATGTAGGAAAAATAACCAAACAATTTCCAGAGGCAAAAACTTTTGTTATTCAGCAGCAAACTATTTCTTCTAGTGGAGGTGGACCTGGCGCGGGGTTGCCAGTTCAGTTTGTATTGCAAGCTCCCAACTTTGAAAAACTAAAAGAAGTTGTTCCAAAGTTTCTTGAAGAGGCAAATAAGAGTCCATATTTTCAGATGGTAGATTGCAATTTAAAATTCAATAAACCCGAATTAAACATCTCAATAAATAGAGACAAGGCAAGAAATTTAGGATTAAATGTAATTGATATTGCACAAACATTGCAGCTTTCGTTGAGTGGACAGCGCTTTAATTATTTTACATTGAATGGAAAGCAATATCAAGTGATTGGACAATTTAATAGAGAAAACAGAGATGAACCGCTTGACTTAAAATCTATTTATGTTAGAAACAATAGAGGTGCCTTAATTCAATTAGACAACGTGGTAGAGATGTACGAAGAAAGCAATCCTCCACAACTTTACCATTACAATAGATATAAGTCGGCAACATTTTCGGCCGCAATGGTAGAAGGAAAAACAATTGGCGAAGGCATAAAAGAAATGAATAGGATTTCTAAATTGGTATTAGACGAAACATTTACTACTTCATTAACCGGTGCATCTAGAGATTTTTCTGAAAGTTCGTCAAACATTTTGTTTGCATTTTTATTTGCTTTGGTGCTCATTTATTTAATTCTAGCAGCACAATTCGAAAGTTTTATTGACCCATTGGTAATTATGTTTACTGTTCCTCTTGCCTTGGCTGGAGCATTGCTAAGCTTGTGGTATTTTAATGAAACAATAAATATTTTTAGTCAAATAGGAATAATAATGCTGATTGGATTGGTAACCAAAAACGGAATTTTAATTGTAGAATTTGCCAATCAGTTAAAAGAACAGGGACTTAGTATAAAAGAATCTATACAACAAGCAGCCGAGGCAAGATTAAGACCTATTTTAATGACAAGTTTGGCAACTGCGTTAGGGGCACTACCAATAGCATTGGCATTAGGCGCTGGAGCAAAAAGTAGAATGGGTATGGGAATTGTTATTATTGGGGGATTGATGTTTTCATTGATGCTTACGCTTTTCGTTATTCCGGGAATGTATTCTTACTTATCAAAAGAAAAAAAGAACAATGAAAAACCTTAAAATAATATTACTACTTTATATTATTCCAATGCAAATTATTGCACAAGAAAAACTAAGTCTTTCAGATGCAATTCAACTGGCCTTAAAAAGTAATTTACAAATTAGCATTGCTAAAAACACTACTATAGTCTCTAAACAAAATAATACCTATGGCAATGCAGGTTTTTTGCCTACTGTAACACTAAATGGATCAGGGAGCAGAAGTAGCAACAATACAAAGCAAGAATTTCTCACAGGAACATCTGTAAATAGAAAAGGAGCTGCGAGTAATTTTATATCATCCGGCCTTACATTAAACTACACCATTTTTGATGGTTTTGGTATGTTTGCAGAAAAGGAACGATTAAAAGAACTTGAAGGGAAGGATAATTTTAGTTTAAAAGAAGAGATTGAAAATGTAATAGTAAGTACAATTACTAATTATTACTCAATAGTAAAACAACTACAGTTAATAAAAACAACAGAGGAAGGAATAAAAATTACTGAAGAAAGAATTAAAATTATTAATCGAAAAATCGATACAGGTTCAGGTTCTAGGCAAGATCTCTTGCAGGCAAAAATTGATCTCAATCAGCAAAAAACGTTGATTCTTAAATATAAGAATGAATTATATAAAAGTAGAGTAGAATTATCTATTCTTTTAAACAGAGATTTGCAAAATGAATTTACAACTGAAAGCGACTTTTTTATTGATTCCACTTTAAATATTAAAGAGTTAAATGCATTGATTCTGAAAGAGAATAAAAAAATATTGTGGACTCAAAAAAACGTAGAATTGGCAAAGACAAATATTAAATCATTTAATAGTTTTTCTCTTCCAGTGGTAAATTTTTCAGCAAATTATAGTTTTAATCAAACTAAAAATGAAGTTGGATTTATACTGTTAAATCAAAATCTTGGATTGAATACCGGCCTCAATGCTAGTTGGAATTTGTTTAATGGTTTTAAAAACAAAACTAAAATAGCTGAGGCAAAAATAAATTTATTGCAGTCGAAATTAGTTTTGGAACAAACACAAAAAGTGATTTCAAATACATTATATGCAGCCTATTTTTCTTATCAAAACAATTTAAAAACATTAAAGCTCGAAACAGAAAATCTAGAATTGGTAAAAGAAAATATTACTATTGCATTAGAAAGATATAATTTAGGTTTATGCGGTTCATTTGAGTTGATGACAGCACAAAAAAGTTTAGAGGATGCCCAACTTAGATTAATTGATGCAAAATACGATTCTAAAATTTCGGAAACGGAGTTGTTAAAATTGAGCGGAAAAATTATTAGATAAACTTTTTTTATTGTTAACCTAATTTTAAATGACTCTTAGTTAATTAAAGTATCTGTTTTTTTAGAATCTATAATTTCTTTTACTTCTTTAACTGAAATCCTTTTATTTCCCTTAAAACCCACAATAAATGCATCTTTAAAACCAATCTCCCTTACTCTGTTTTGTTCCTTTGTTGCCTCCTGAAATTCCACAAACTTTCCGGTTGAATATTTATATTGGTTATTCTTGGCTTTGTATTCTACAATATCTTTTAGTTTTTTAAACTTAGCGTCAGTTGATTTTAATTTTACTTGAGAATTTAGAATCTGTATGCTATAAAAAACTTCCTCTTCTGATTTATTTTCCGAGCCCAAATATTTTTTAGGTTCTAGTTTGTCTGTTCTTTTTTCACTATTTACATTTATAGCAGTATCAATGTGTAACAAAAGAGTAGTGTCCTTTGTATCGTGTTTAATTTCGTGTTCAGCATAAATTGGAGCATTTGCATCACAACAAAGCCTTTTCTCAAGTTCATCTTCGTAGTTTTTTTTGATGGCATTTAACTCGTCTTTGTATTTTCTGAAGGCCAAAAACATGGACAAAGCCATGTAATCTTGTCCTTCTTTAGAACCTAGGAATTTTTCTTCTTTGGGGTTGGTTAAAAAACCTGTTTCAGTAAGTAAGCTCGGCATGCTGGTTTTCCAGAGCACAAGAAATCCTGCCTGCTTCACCCCTTTATCGTTTCTACAAGCTTTTCTGCCATAGTATTCTTGAATTTTGGATGCCAAGTTTAAACTTTTCTCAAGAAATAAATTCTGATAAATAGAAAAAATGATATTTGCCTCATCAGAGTTAGGATCAAAATTATCATAATTCTTTTTGTAATTGTCCTCCAATAAAATGGCCGCATTTTCTCGTTTGGCAACCTCCAAATTTCCCTTGCTCTTATGTAAACCCATGGCATATGTTTCGCTACCAAAAACTTCCTTTTTGGGCGATGCATTGCAATGGATACATAAAAATAAATCAGCATTATGGTCGTTAGCAATTTTTGCCCGTTCGTTTAATTCTAAAAAAATATCTGTTTTGCGGGTATAAGCAACCTTTACATCAGGGCAGTTAGTTTCTATATAATTGCCAAGTTTAAGTGCAATGGCCAATGCAACATCTTTTTCTTTGTGTTTTGTGCCATGGCAACCAGGATCATGCCCACCGTGCCCCGCATCTATAACAATCGTAAATTTTTGATCTTTCCTTTGCAACTGACCCATCGAAACACCGATGTCTAAAACAGTTACTAAAAATATTAAAACAAAAACTTTACAAATTTTAATCATTAAAAAAGCATAAATTGTTCATTTCCTAAAAACAAAACAAAATATTTGGCATTATTATTAGTTTTGTGCCCAATCTGTGTACAAAATAAAACTAAATACTATTTGTTTTTTTACTCTTGTTCAACAAGTTTTAAAGGAAGTTATTAACCAATATTTTTCTTTATCTAAATTTTTTGCAGCGTTTTTCATTGTTTTCATAGTTGCATATACGCCTAGTGTTTATTCTCAGGATGCAGAAAAATCTTCTAACAACAAAGCTTTAATCTCTAATGATACATTAAGCAAAGACAGTACCACACTTAAAAACGATACAATAACTGACCAATGGGGCAATCCAAAAATATCTAAAAATGCAATTGAAAGTGCAGTAAAATATAAGGCGCAAGATTCTGTTAGGTTTGAAGTAACCGATCAAAAAGTTTACTTGTATAATCAAGCAGAAGTGTATTATCAAGACATTACATTAAAGGCCAATTACATAGAAATTGACATGAAAAAAAATACCATTTTCGCAATTGGCACTGCTGATAGTTTAGGAAAAATGCAGGGAAATCCAATTTTTGCTGATGGTGAGCAAGAGTTTAAAGCAAAACAAATGCTTTACAATTACAAATCAAAAAAGGGAAAAATTATTGATGTTACAACAAAACAGGATGAAGGTTTTTTGATTGGAGATGTTGTAAAAAAAGACAGTATGGACAACATCTATATGCGTAAAGGCAAATACACCACCTGCGATCAAGATGATCCTCATTTTTATTTTGCATTAAATAAAGTTAAGGTTGTTAAGAACGATAAAATTATTACCGGGCCAGCAGATTTATTTGTAGCTGGCATTCCAACTCCATTAGCAGTGCCATTTGGCTTCTTTCCCAATAAAAAAGGAAAAGCCAATGGAATAATAATGCCAAGACCTTTCAATTCAGACGGATTAGGTTTTGGCCTAGAGGAGATGGGATATTTTTGGGGAATTAATGAAAAAATGGACCTAACGCTTAGCACTGACGTTTATTCTAGAGGAAGTTACAGGGCAAGAGCAGCATCAAATTACGTGAAACGCTACAAATACTCCGGTAATTTAGCCTTGAGTTTTGCAAACATTAAAACAGGTGAAAAAGGTTTTCCTAATTATGCAGTAAATAGAGATACAAGAATAAATTGGATACACAATCAAGATCCAAAAGCAAGACCAGATAGCAGATTTACAGCAAACGTTACAGCAGGTAAAATAAGTAATATAGCTCAAAGAAATCTAACAGATTATGTGCAAAATAATTTTGCATCAACAATTACCTATACCAAACAATTTTTAGGAACACCATTTTCTTTGACAGCTCAAGCTTCTCAAGATCAAAACTCACAAACAAAAAAAATGAACATCAACGCTCCTCAAGTAGTGTTGAACATGGCTGGAATAAATCCACTTGGTTCTAAGTTTGTAGTGGGGAAACCAAAATTTATTTCAGATTTAAGACTGTCTTATTCTTCAAATCTAAAAAACAACATTACTACAACAGATACTGGCTTTGTACGCGACATTACTAAAAACTTAAGCAAGGTAATGAAAAACGGTTTAAACCATTCCGTTAATCTTAATACAAATTTAAGGGTGTTCAAATATTTTACTTTTACGCCCAATATGAGTTATGGCGAATCATGGTATTTACAAACAATAAGAAAAGAAATTATAAGGTTAGAAGAAAAAGACTCATTAATTACAAAAAATGTAACAGGATTTGAAAGAGCAAATAACTTATCTTTTGGCACAAGTTTTAACACTATTATTTATGGATTTTATCAAATAAAAAAAGGAAGACTAAAAGGCTTTAGACATCAGCTTACACCCAATGCATCCTATACTTACAGCCCAGGCTTAGGTAAATTATTGTACTATACGCAAAATGGAAAACAAAATTCATATTCTATTTTTGAACAAAGTGTTTTTGGGGCTCCTTCTGCTAAAAAATCAAGTGTTGTAAATTTTGGACTGAACAATAACTTGCAAATGAAATATTTGTCAAAAAATGATTCTATTAATCCTGTAAAAAAAGTAACATTGTTGGATGCATTGAGCATTAGTTCCGGATATAATTTTCTTGCAGATTCATTAAAAATTTCGCCAGTTGCAATAAATGCAAGAACTATTCTGTTTAACAACTTAAACGTAAACTACACCGCAAATTTTAATCCTTATTCCTTAAACTCAAATACAGGGAACATTACAAACAACCTGGAAATTAATAAAACCGGAAAATATGGAAGGCTCACGAACTCTAGTTTAAATGTTAGCTTTACACTTAGAAGCAAAAACACACAAAATCAAAAAACAGATTCTCCAAATGCCACACCTGAAGAGTTAGAAGAAATTAATAGAAACAGAGACCAATACATAGATTTTAATTTACCATGGAGTTTGTCAGTTTCTTATAATATTAATTACAATAAACCTCAATACCAATCCACAACAACACAAAACATAGCTTTGAACGGAGATTTAAGTTTAACTCAAAAGTGGAAGATCACATGTTCTACAAGTTATGACTTCTTGCAAAAGGATTTTATTTTACCAAATTTTACTGTTTATAGAGATTTACATTGTTGGGATTTACGGTTCAACTTTATTCCTTATGGACCAAGAAAAAGCTATTCAATTGATTTGAATGTTAAGGCTTCCGTATTACAAGATTTAAAACTTAGCAGGAAAAAAGATTGGTATGATGCAAGATAAAATGGCCACAACAAAAAAATAATTCTACATCAAACCAAATTTTTGTAAAAAAAAAAGCGGAACAAAATTGCTCCGCCTTTGAAACCAAAACAAATCAACTACAAACCAAATCCATAATAACCTCTAACTCCATTTTCATATACACCTTCAATTAATACACCGCCTCTTTTATTTTCGATGTAATTCATCAAATCCTCCACAGTTTCCACCGCTTGTTTATCAATACTTGTAATAATAAAACCTTCTTTTATTCCTGATGAAGCCAACTTACCACTTTGAAGCTTAATTACTTTTATTCCTCCAGATATCTTTAATTTTGACATCTCTTTTTGACTAATTGATTCAAAACTTGCACCCAAAAAACTGTTTGTTTTATTAACGCTTGACGCGGTAACGTTCTTAATGATTCCTGTTTCTCCATTTTTATTTCTTAAGGTAACAGGTAAATCTTTTTCTACACCATCTCTTGCAATAGTAACGTTAACAATATCTCCGGGTCTATATCTACTTATTTGCTCTTGCAATTCAGGAGTAGATTTTATTGGTGTTCCTGCTATTTTTAAAATAATGTCTCCTTCTCTCATTCCTGCAGTTTCTGCTGCTCCATTATTTGTTAGCCCTGCTACATAAGCGCCTTGAGAGTGTTTTAGATTTTTTTCACCAATTAATTTATTGTCAATATCTCTAATGCTAACACCAATAAAAGCACGTTGTACAGTTCCAAAATCTTTTAAATCGCTCATCACTTTACGAACAATATTTACAGGAATTGCGAAAGAATAGCCTGTATAATAGCCCGTTGCAGATGCAATAGCAGAATTAATTCCAATTAGTTCACCGTCTAAATTTACCAATGCTCCACCACTGTTTCCCGGATTTACTGCTGCATCCGTCTGCAAAAAAGATTCTACAGGATAAAAATCTCTGTTCTGGTTATTCTGATCCAAGGCATTTATGTTTCTGCCTTTTGCACTTATAATTCCTGCCGTAACAGTTGATGTTAAATTAAAAGGATTTCCAACTGCCAATACCCACTCACCCACCTTTACGTTATCTGAATTCCCAAAATGAACATAAGACAAGTTTTTTTCTTCTATTTTTAATAATGCTAAATCTGTTGAGGGATCTTTTCCAATAACTGTTGCATCGTAGGTTTTATTGTTATTTAAAACAACTTCAATTTTTTCTGCTTTATCAATTACGTGATTGTTTGTGCAAATGTACCCATCTTCGGATATAATTACTCCGGAACCACTAGAAGCAGAAGGTGGGGTTTGCATTTGAAAACCGCCACCTCCAAAAAAGAAATTATGAAATGGGTCGTTTCCAAAAGGACTTGTTGTTACTGTTTTTGCAGGGGTGCTACATTTAATGTGAACCACTGCATGAACAGTTGAATCTGCTGCTTTTGTAAAATCAATTCCTGCACTTGCATTGTTGGCACCAATTGCAGTTAATTGAACTGGTAGAGGTGTTTCTGCTGAAAAAGGTTTATTATTGGGGTTAGTAGTGGTTAAACCAGACAATGCAAAAACGGTTATACCACCAATTATAGCAGCAGCAAATAGACTAAAATGTTTTTTCATAGTTTTTATGTGTTGTTTTGAATTTAACTTTACAAAATTGATTCCAAATTTTTTGATATGGCATTTAATAAATTTAAAGGGCTGTTAAGAACTGTTAACCCTAAAAAATTTGTAGATTTGTCTAACTAAACTTAATTTTAATAATGAACGAAAAAAAGACAAGAATAATATTCTTTGCATTGGGAATGTGCCTTGGATTAATATTAGGTGGTATTTCCGTAAGAGTTTATTCAGATAAAGTTTACTCAGAAAATTCTATTTCTCAAAATGTAGTTGCAAAGTTGTTTGGGAAGGTTTTTGGTTTAATCTATTCAAAAAACAAAAGAAATACCGCCAATAATGACACAGCACAAATAGTGAATGTAAATTCTTTAGACAATAACCAAGTCACTGAAAATGAAAAAAACTCCGAATTAATCGATTCAGATAATTTAATTGATAAAGTAGATTCAGTTGAAAACAATACAAATTTAGGCAATACAAACGACGACAATATAGTTGTGCTCAAGGATCAATTATTAAAATCTCAAAAAGAAACAGTAACCATTATTATTGGTCAAGAAAATAAATTAAGTACAAAAGATTCTTTGTTAAAAAAGAACGCAGGTATAAAAGAAAACTTAGGGACAAAAGAATTAATAATTGAGTATTGGCAATCTCCATTAAACTACAAAGGATATAAACTTGCAAAAAACAAACTTATTGTTTTTGGTATAAATGAAAATGAGCCATTAAAAATATTTGATTATGGAAATTCTTTATTCCTTCGTTTTCAAGGCCAATATGTAAAACTAGAGAATCGTCAAGAGTTTAAATCATTTGAAAAATTTACCGATCAAGAAATTATATCAATTTTAGATTTTGTAGGAAAAAGTAAGACTAATTAAATGAACATTCAATTTTGCAAATACCAAGGAACAGGCAATGATTTTATCATGATTGATAATAGGGCTAATTTTTTTGAAATACAAAATGATTCCTTGGTTAAAAATTTATGCAACAGGAGATTTGGCATTGGTGCAGATGGTCTTATTTTATTAGAAAATCATTCCACATGCGATTTCTACATGCGATATTACAATTCCGATGGACATGAAGGAAGTATGTGTGGTAACGGAGGTAGATGTACGATTGAATTTGCTCGTGAACTTAAAGTCATAGTTGAAAAAACGGAATTTTTTGCTTCAGATGGCTTGCACAAGGGAATAATAAATTCTGATAATAACATTTCACTTCTTATGCAAAATGTGAATGAAATAGTAAAAAAAGGAAACGATTATGAATTAAATACCGGCTCTCCTCATTATGTTGTTTTCACAAAAAACTTAAATACAATTAATGTTGTTGCAGAAGGTAGAAAAATAAGATACAACTCTACCTACACTGCAAATGGAATTAATGTAAATTTTGTAGAAATTATTGATGGTGAAGTTTTTGTTAGAACCTACGAAAGAGGGGTGGAAGAAGAAACATTTTCTTGCGGCACTGGTGTTACAGCTGTTGCTTTGGTATGCTCACATCAAAAATTAGTTTTAGACAATACCCCCATTCAAATAAAAACAGCGGGAGGATTATTGGAAGTTAGTTTTAAAAAAGAGGAAGAAAAATACAATAACATTTGGTTAAGCGGTCCAGCGCAAAAAACATTTGAAGGTTCAGTTAATTTAAATGATTTTTAACTTCATTGCTCAGTGTAAGAGTTCCATAGTATTGTTTTTTTGTGCTAAATAATAGAATTAAGATTTAAGTTAAAGATTTTTTTTATTTTGTAAAAAATTAAAATCTAAAATTTATCTGAAATACAAATTCTGAAAAACAATTTGTATTTCTAAACCATATAAAGTTTTGAATTAAAATAATGGCTACCACCAATTTAAAAAATAAGAAAGAGAAATATCCGGATAATAAATTATTTTCTAGAATTACAGAATTAGATGTTTATCTTTTTAAACAAGGTAAGCACTATAAGTTATACGAAAAACTTGGTTCATTCCAAGAAAAAGTAAATGGAATTGATGGTTGTTATTTTTCAGTTTGGGCGCCTAACGGTTCTTACGTTTCGGTTATATGTGATTATAATTACTGGGATAATTCTAAACATCCAATGAAAGCAAGATGGGACGGTTCAGGAATTTGGGAAGCATTTATTCCAAATGCAAAAAAAGGGATGGCATACAAATATTACATTGTAAACAAAGATACCGGAATTGCATACGAAAAATTTGATCCATTTTCTATTGCACAAGAAACACCGCCAAAAACTGCATCACTAATTTCTTCACTAGATTTTAAATGGAGTGATAAAAAATGGATGAATAAAAGAGGTACTCAAAAAGCATTTTCTATATATGAAGTTCATTTAGGTTCATGGATGAAAGTTCCTGAGGAAGGAAATCGTTTTTTAACATACATTGAACTGGCAGATAAGTTGGTGAAATACGTTTCAGAAATGGGATTTACGCACGTAGAGTTTATGCCCATAACAGAACATCCTTTTTACGGATCTTGGGGATATCAAACTACAGGTTATTTTGCACCAACATCTAGATATGGAAGTCCCAACGATTTTGCTTTTTTAATAAATTCCTTTCACAAAGCCGATATTGGTGTAATTTTAGATTGGGTGCCTTCTCACTTTCCCGAAGATGAATTTGCGTTAAACTTTTATGATGGCACACATTTGTACGAACATTCCGACCCCAGAAAAGGATTTCACCCAGATTGGAAAAGCAGCATATTTAACTATGGGAGATTTGAAGTAAGAAGTTTTTTAATTAGCAGTGCAATATTTTGGTTAGATAAGTTTCATATAGATGCAATTAGAGTTGATGCAGTTGCTTCGATGTTGTACTTAGACTATTCTAGAAAAGAAGGTGATTGGATTCCAAATGAATTTGGAGGAAATGAAAATTTAGAAGCAATTTCGTTCCTCAAAGAATTTAATGAAGCCGTATATGCTCAGTTTCCAGATATACATACCATTGCCGAAGAATCTACTGCGTGGCCGGGAGTTTCAAAACCAACAAGCATGGGAGGTTTAGGTTTTGGTATGAAATGGATGATGGGATGGATGCATGACACTCTTGAATATTTTAAACTTGAATCCATACATAGAAAGTTTCATCAAAATCAAATAACATTTAGTATTCATTACGCCTTTACCGAAAATTATTGTTTACCACTTTCTCACGACGAAGTTGTTTATGGAAAGAAAAGTCTCTTAGAAAAAATGCCCGGAGATGATTGGCAAAAGTTCGCCAATCTTAGGTTGTTGTATACTTATATGTACACACATCCCGGAATAAAATTAATTTTTATGGGTGGAGAAATAGGACAAAGAACTGAATGGAACCACGAAAAAAGTTTAGACTGGCATTTGCTCCAATATCATAGCCACAAAGGTTTACAAGAAAGCTTAAAAGAATTGAACCAAATCTATAAAAATACTCCTGCCCTTAGCGAAAATATTTTTTCTTCTGCCGGTTTTGAATTTTTAGATTTTAGCGATACAGAAAATAGTGTTGTGTCCTATTTTAGAAAAGCAGAAAACAAAAATGATTTTGTATTAGTGGTTTTAAACTTCACTCCTGTTGTAAGAGAAAACTATATTTTGGGAGTGCCAGTAAATATGGATTACGAAGAAATCTATAATAGCGACAATGAGAAATATTGGGGAAGTAATGTAAAAAATTACACTACTATTAAGGCAATAGAAAATCCAAGCCATGGCAGACCATTTTCATTAAGCCTAACATTACCGCCGCTGGCTGCCATTATTATATCTCCAAAAAAAAGTAACAAAAAAGTAAATAAATAATACTATGAAAATAATTTTAACAACACTACTTTTACTCCTAAACATAAAATTAATACGTGCAGGAGAGAAAATTTACGACAGAGATGTATCCATATTAGGGCAGTGGATGTCTGGTACTTTTGATAGTAAACTACAAGCAGATACAGACAGCGATTATTTTGAAATTCACTTAAATATGAAACCAATCTGGAGGAATAAAAAAGATGGTGTATGGTTGTATGTTGAACAAGCAATGGCTAGTGCTTTAGATAAGCCATATAGACAGAGAGTGTATCATGTTTATAAAGAAAATGATTCCACAATCGTAAGTCATGTTTATACCATAAAAAATCCTTTAAGATTTGCCGGACAATGGAAAAGCGACAATCCACTTCAAGATTTATCAGTAGATTCTTTAGAAGACAGGAAAGGATGTTCTATTTATCTTACAAAAACTAGTGATGGAAAATATGTTGGCAGTACAAAAGAAAAAGACTGCGAAAGTAATTTAAGAGGTGCTGCATACGCTACCTCTAAAGTAACTATTTCTTCAAGCATTTTAGAAAGTTGGGACCAAGGATTTGACATAGATGCCAAACAAGTATGGGGAGCAACAAAAGGTGGATATAAATTTGTAAAAAAAGAATGATACCGTTTTTAAAAAGTGTTGCCAATAAACTTTTAGATAAACATCCAAAAGATTTTCATAAAATAGTTTTAATTTTTCCAACCAGGAGAGCAAAAATATTTTTTTTAGAGCATTTATCTTCTGTTTTAATGCCTCCATTTTTAATTCCAAAAATATTTTCAATTGATGATTTTATTGAAAATTTATCTGAATTAAAGATAATAAAACAAGAAGACTTAATACTTGAATTATTTTTATCATCAAAAAAAATTGAGGTAATAAAAGACTTAAGTTTTGATGAGTTCTTGGGCATTTCAAACACCTTACTTTCAGATTTTAATCAGTTAGATTTACAACTAAGCGAATACAAAACTTTTTTTTCAGCATTAAGCGATACCAAAGCAATTGAAATTTGGAATCCAAACGGAAATCCACCCAGTGAATATCAAATAAAGTACCTAAATTTTTGGAAAGCACTGCCTTTATTGCATAAAACGTTTGTTTCTAATCTTCTAAATCAAAACAAAGCATACCAAGGATTAGCCTACAGAAATTTAGCTGAAAATATTCACAACAAAAACACAAACGCCCTAGACCATATTTGGATATGCGGCCTTAATGCTTTATGGCCGTCTGAAAAAAAAATAGTTGATTTTTATTTAAAAAATGGGAAAGCCAAATTTATTTGGGACATTGATAAATATTATTTACAAGACAATCAAGAAAGTGGTAAATTTTTAAGGCAACATAAAAATAGCATAACTCAAACAAAAGAATTTGAATATGTTAACGATGATTGGGAAAAGATAGAAAAAAAAATAAAAATTATTGGTGCTGCACAAAATACATTGCAAGCAAAAATTGCCGGAAATATTATTACCGAGTTAGTAGAGAAAAACAAAAATGAAATTGATGAAACAAATTTTGACTTAAAAAATACTGCTATAGTTTTAGCAGATGAAAACTTATTAATTCCTGTATTAAATTCTCTTCCAAAAGATTTAAGTAAAGTTAATGTTACAATGGGTTATCCCATAGAACTTACTCAATGTAGGCAGTTAATAGATTTATACCTTAAAGTATTTCAGTTTGATGAAAACCATTCCAAATCAAATCAAATTTATTATTACACAGATTTAAATAAAATATTTCATCATCCATTAATAAATATAATCTTATACAAACAAAACATTTTTTTTCCAAAAAACAGGTTAAAAGAATCTAATTATATTCCTGAAAAGTTTTTTGACACTAAAAAATCTTTGTTGTTTTTTGGTGCAAATGAAGATGATTTAAACAGGCTAGAAAATTTAATTTTACCTTCTAAAATAAGTGATAGTTTTGAGCTTTGCGATTTTGTATTAAATTTAATTAATCATCTTCTAGAAGTTTCTGAAAACAAAATAAATTTAAGTTCAATTGAGAAGGAAGCCCTGCTCCTTTTCGAAAATATTTTTATTGAAACAAAATCTATCTTACAAAAATTTAAAGAAGCAGGAATAGAAATTTCCAATAAATTTTTTAGGCACTTTTTTAAAACATTGTGTAGAAATAAAAAAATTGATTTTGTTGGCGAGCCTTTACAAGGGCTACAAATAATGGGCTTACTAGAAACTCGAACCTTAGACTTTAAAAATATTGTTTTACTTTCTTGCAACGAAGGATTAATTCCACCTTCAGGATTTTTTCAATCTTTTGTACCGGTTGATGTAAGAAATAATTTTAATTGGCAATCGCAAGATGATAAGGAATCAATTTATGCCTATCACTTTTACAGATTGCTTCAAAGAGCCGAAAATATTTTTTTGATTTATAATACCGAAACCGATGAGATGGGAAGTGGCGAACCATCGCGTTATATTACTCAGCTAAGAATAGAATTGTCTAAACAATTAAAAAATGTTGTCATAAGTAATGAGCTAATTTATCCTACGATTAAAAAACAAAATATTTTAAATGAAGAGAATGGAATAGAAAAATCGCCAGAAATTATTGAACAACTAAAGAAAAAACTTCTTACCAGAGGAGTATCTGCAACCGTTTTAAATCATTACAGAAACTGTCCATTAAGATTTTACTATTTATATGTTGCTTCACTAAAAGAAACAGAAGAACCCGAAGATAGTTTAAATGCATCTGACTTAGGAACTCTTATTCACCTGGTATTTGAAAAAATTTATTCTCCGTTTATAGGTAAAAATATTACTGAGAAAGATATTCCTAACGAAATTAGTTTAAATGCAATTTTGGTGGAGTCATTTAATGAATTATTTAATGAAAATATTTCAACAAAAAATCCAAATACCGGCACAAATCTGTTATTAATTAGATATGCATTTACGCAAATAAAATCTTTTTTAAAGGAAGAAGCAAAACGACTAAAAATACACAACAATGAATTTATTGTTGGCGTTGAATTAAAAAAAGAAATAGAGAAGGAATTCGCAAACACAAAAATAAATTTTCTTGGAAAGGCCGACAGAATTTCTAAATCAGAGAATATACTATCAATTTTTGATTACAAAACAGGCAGTGTTAACTCTGCCGAGTTAAATTTAAATGAATTTGGCATAGAGCTTAGAGAAAAAAAATCAGACAAAGCCTTTCAATTGCTGTTTTATAATTGGTTGTTTTATGGATACGAAAACACCAACCAAGCCAATGCAGCAATTATAAATTTAAGAAATCACCAAAGCAGCTATTTGCCTTTAAAACTTAATGATGGAACAACTTACGACTTTTCTATAAATTCAAAAACAGAAGAGTGGATAAGTTTGTTATTAACCGAAATGTTAAATGAAAATATTTCATTTTATAAAACGGAACATGAAAAAAATTGTGAGTTTTGTTCTTTTAAAAAAATGTGTAACAGATAAAACATGAAAATATATACCAAAACCGGCGACCAAGGTACAACATCGCTTTTAGGAGGAACAAGAGTTCCAAAACACCATATAAAAATTGAGTCTTACGGCACTGTAGACGAGTTAAATTCTTGGTTGGGTGTGCTTAGAGACTCAGCAAAAGATTTAAGTGAAATAGAAACCTTATTAATAATTCAAGAGAGACTTTTTACAATTGGAAGTCATTTAGCAGTAGAGCCATTAAAAAATAATATTAAGATTCCTGAAATTTTCACTGATGATGTTGTGCTTTTAGAGAACAAAATGGATGAGATGGAAAAAAGTTTAGAACCAATGAAATTTTTTGTTTTGCCTGGCGGAAATCAAATTGTTTCATTTTGTCACGTGGCGAGATGTGTTTGCAGAAGAGCAGAAAGAAATATTATACATTTAACAGAATCAGAGAATGTTAATCCACTAATTTTGCAATACCTGAATAGATTAAGCGATTATTTGTTTGTGCTGTCCCGTAAATGGAGCGTTGAACTAAATGCCAAAGAAATTCCTTGGAAACCAAATAGAGTGTAGTAAATAGTATTATAACATTTATAAGCAGCCTGATTGTTAGAGAGATACTAAAACCAAAAACAAATAAAAAAAATTTGATAAAAAGTTGACCATTACAACGATATTTTTATAATTTCGCAGACTTTAAAAAAGTAGAGATAACAATTTAATTAAAATAATAAACTATGTATTGGACACTTGAACTTGCATCACACCTAGAAGATGCACCATGGCCAGCCACAAAAGATGAGCTAATTGATTTTGCAATGAGATCAGGAGCTCCTATGGAAGTAATTGAAAACTTACAAGAAATGGAAGACGAAGGCGAAGTATATGAAACCATTGAAGATGTTTGGCCTGACTATCCTTCAAAAGATGATTTCTTTTTTAATGAAGATGAATATTAAATAAAAATCCCCTGAAATTCAGGGGATTTTTTTTGCTAATTAGTTTATTCAACAAATACTCTATTCTTCAACTTCCACATTTAATATGTGAAGCACCCTGTGAATTATTGGAGCAAAAAACACAGCGGTTATACTCAAGAATGCAACTCCACTGTACAAAGCATAAAAAGAAGAAAAAAATTTTGCTTCATCGGTTTTCATTTCTGCCACCGGTCCCATTCCTGTTAGTATCATACAGGCCATGTGAAAACTATCAATAATATTTAAATGGCCTAAAAAATGATATCCTATTACACCAATAGAAACTGAGCCTATAACTAATATAAACGCTACCAGAGAGTATTTTCCCATTCTGGCAAAAAACTTTGGCAGAGTTGCTAGCGATTCTCTTTTTTGTTCTAATTTCAAATTATTCGGTATAAACTAATATAACTAATGAATTTTATAAACTTCCAACCATTTTTTCTGGCCTTACCCACTCGTCAAATTGTTCATTTGTTAATAGGTTTAGTTCAATTGCCGCTTGCCTAAGTGTTTTATTTTCTTTGTGAGCTTTCTTAGCAATTTTTGCAGCATTTTCGTAGCCAATGTAAGGGTTTAAAGCTGTTACCAACATCAAAGAATTCTCTAGATGTTGTTGAATAACTTCTTTGTTGGGTTCAATTCCTATGGCACATTTTTCTGTGAAAGAAACGCAAGCGTCGCCAATTAATCGGGCACTTTGCAAAACATTTGCTGCTATAACAGGCTTAAAAACATTTAGCTCAAAATGTCCCATAGAACCGCCAAAACTTACAGCCACATCATTGCCAATTACCTGTGCACAAACCATAGTTAAAGCCTCTGGTTGAGTTGGATTTACTTTTCCTGGCATAATGGAAGAACCCGGTTCATTGTCTGGAATTATAAGTTCGCCGATGCCACAACGAGGGCCTGAAGATAACATTCGTACATCATTGGCTATTTTCATCAAAGAAACTGCAGCCCTCTTTAAAGAACCGCTCAATTCTACCATTGCATCATGTGCAGCAAGTGCTTCAAATTTATTTTCGGCTGTAACAAATGGAAGTTGTGTAAGATCTGCAATTTTTTTTGCTACCAAAACGTCATATCCTTTTGGAGTGTTTAAACCTGTTCCAACTGCTGTTCCACCTAGTGCTAATTCTTTTACCGACTCTAATGAATTTTTTATTGCTCTTGTACTATTTTTAATTTGTTGAACATAGCCACTAAATTCTTGTCCAAGTGTAAGTGGCGTGGCATCCATAAAATGTGTTCTTCCGGTTTTTACAATAGAAGAATATTCATCCGATTTTTTTTGAAGTATATTTTGCAACATCTCCATGCCTGGAATAGTAATTTCTACTACTTGCTTGTATGCCGCAATATGCATGGCTGTTGGGTATGTATCGTTTGAAGATTGCGATTTATTTACATCGTCGTTGGGATGAATAAAAGTGTTTCCTTCACCTAATTTATGACCCAATAAAACATGTGCTCTATTGGCAATAACTTCATTTAAATTCATATTTGACTGTGTGCCTGATCCTGTTTGCCAAATTACCAATGGAAATTCATCGTCTAATTTCTTTTCTAAAATCTCATCACAAACTTGACCAATTAATTTCATTTTATCTTCTGCCAACACCCCCAATTCATGATTTGCCATTGCAGCAGCCTTTTTTAAATAAGCAAAAGCATAAATAATTTCTTTGGGCATACTTGCTTCTGGCCCAATTTTAAAATTGTTTCTAGAACGCTCTGTTTGTGCACCCCAGTATTTATGGGCAGGAACTTTTACCTCACCCATCGTATCTTTTTCTATTCTATAATCCATAGATTTTTTTTCTGCAAAGTTAAATTTTAGACCGAATATTTTTATTCCGATTATATTTATAAACTAAAAATAAAGTTATGTTAACAAAAATTGAGCAAACAATAAACTTTTCAGTTCCGACATCTGAAATATACATGGCTTATTTAGATGAAAATCTACATTCTGTAATCACAAACAGCGAGGCAATAATTAATGCAAAAAAAGGAGGAAGAATGAGTGCCTACGATGGTTATATTTCGGGGAAATTTTTAGAATTAATACAAGATAAATTAATAAAGCAAACCTGGAAAGCACAGGAAGAAAAATGGGGAAACGCAGACTTTTCTGTCTTAACTTTGATTTTTGAAGGAGATAACAAATCGTGCTCGGTGAAAATGATTCATGAAGGATTTCCACTTGAACTTAAAGAATCTTTTGAAGACGGTTGGAATAAACAGTATTGGAATTTGTTTCTGGATTTTTTCAATCAAGATTAATGTTCTATTTTTAAAAAAATATTTCATCTTATTTTCATGAAACATAAATTTTTGATAGCTATTTTATGCTGTGTTATTAATTCAGTGAGTGCTCAAGTAAAAAATGAAATTTTAGTTGACCCTCCGTTTTGGTGGATTGGCATGAAAGATACCACATTACAATTGATGATACACGCAAATGAAATCAGTTCTTCTTTAATTACAACAGATTCAAAAAATTTAAAAATTACAAAAACTAAAGGTGGCGACAGTAGAAATTATTTGTTTGTAGATTTAGTTATTCCTAAAAATTGTTTAGCTGGCAACTATAATTTTGAACTTACAAATACAGCAACTCAAAAAAAAATAAAATTTAATTATGAGCTAAAAGCTAGAAATAAAAATCAACAACCTAAAGGAGTTAATCAGTCTGATTTTATTTATTTAGTTTTTCCTGATAGATTTTCAAATGGAAATACAAGTAATGATGTTGTAAACGGCATGGAACAAACTTCCTTAAACAGAGATTCCATGTTTTTAAGGCATGGTGGCGATTTACAAGGAGTAATAAATAAAATAGATTATATAAAAAGCACAGGAGCTACTGCTCTTTGGTTGAATCCTGTTCAAGAAAACAACCAACCAAAAGAATCCTACCATGGCTATGCAATTACAAATCATTACAAAATTGATCCACGTTTTGGGAGTAACGATGATTACATAAAATTATCACAAGCACTGCATCAAAACAACTTAAAATTAATAATGGATATAATTCCTAATCATTGCGGAAATATGCATTACATAATAAAGGACTTACCTTTTGAAAATTGGGTGCACAAATGGGACTCTTTTACAAGAACAAGTTACCGTGCTGCAACCACAATGGATTATCATGCTGCCGAGGCAGATAAGAAAGTATTTTCGGATGCTTGGTTTGACAAACACATGCCAGATTTAAATCAAAAAGATAGTTATCTAAAAAAGTATTTTATTCAAAATTGCATTTGGTGGGTAGAAAATGCAGCACTAGATGGATTTAGAATAGATACGTATGCTTATCCTGATGCAGATTTTATGATAGAATGGTTAAAAGCTGTTTACAATGAATATCCCCAGATTGGTGTTTATGGCGAAATTTGGGACCACAGTGTTCCAATTCAAAGTTATTTTGCACAAAAAGCTAAAGATCAAGGAATAGAGAATCCACCTGGAATCACTGATTTTATGCTGAATTTTGCACTTATTGATGCATTAACAAAAGATTTTGGATGGACGGAAGGTGTTTCACGATTATATTATGTGTTGGCTCAAGATTATTTGTATCCTAATGCTTCTGCCAACGCCATCTTTTTAGACAATCATGATATAAGTAGAATTTTTTCTATGCTCAATGAAGATGTAGATTTGTTAAAAATGGCATTGGGCTTTTTACTAACAACAAGAGGCATTCCGATTATGTATTATGGCACAGAAATTTTAATGAAAAATTATGCAAATCCTGATGGAAAGGTTAGAGAAGACTTTCCGGGCGGTTGGGCAAACGATAAGCAAAATAAATTTACAAGAGAAGGAAGAAGTGCCCTAGAAAATGAAACTTTTACCTATGTTTCCAACTTAGCTAATTATAGAAAAAATTCCTTAGCTATCACAAAAGGTAAATTGGTGCAATTTATTCCAGAAAAAGGTGTGTATGTTTACGCAAGAGTTTTTGAAAACAAAAAAGTTTTGGTAATTATGAATCCCTCCAAAGAAAATAAAAAAATTGATTCATCAAGGTATGTTGAAATTTTTGGGAGTGTAAAAACTTCAAAAGAAATAACCACACAAAGCAATTTTAACCTTGCAGGCGAGTGGAACTTAGAACCAAAGAAAATTTATATATTGGAAATAGAATAATATGGCACTAAAATCAATGACTGGCTTTGGAAGATCTGTAGAAGCTTTTAAGGATAAAAAAATAACAATAGAAATAAAATCGTTAAACAGCAAAGGCTTAGATTTATTTTGCAGAATTTCTCCTGCCTACAGAGAAAAAGAAATTGAAATTAGAAATTTACTTTCCAAAAAACTAGAAAGAGGTAAAGTAGAATTAACTATTTATAACGAAGAAAGCACAGACTCTAAGCAAAGTTTGGTTAACAGAGATTTGTTCATGGCATATCATCAAGAACTAAAATTTTTGAGTCATGAAATAAGTGAAAGCAGCAACAATTTATTGCCATTAATTTTAAAGATGCCAGATATTCTAAAAAACGATAAAATAGTTTTAGAAGAAGAGGAATGGAATTTTTTAGAACAACTCTTACAAAAAGCTATACATGAAATAGATGATTTTAGATTAACCGAAGGAAAAACTTTAGAAAATGAAATTGAGGAAAGAATAAATTTAATTCTTGACCTTTTAAGGCAAATAGAAAGCCTAGATGCAGAAAGAACAACTAATATAAAAAATAGAATTAAAAATAATCTTTCAGAAATTATTGGCGCAGAAAAAATTGATGAAAATAGATTTGAACAAGAATTAATTTATTACATAGAGAAATTAGACATTACCGAAGAAAAAACTAGACTAAAAACACATTGTAACTTTTTTCTCGAAAATATAAAGGAGGCCTCAACAGGCAGAAAGCTGGCCTTTATATCTCAGGAAATTGGCAGAGAAATTAATACCATAGGGTCAAAAGCCAATAATGCACCAATTCAAAAAATTGTGGTTTTAATGAAAGATGAATTAGAAAAAATAAAAGAACAACTCAATAACATTTTATAAATTAACTTTTAGAATTGTTAACTCTAATTATCTTGATATTAAATACGAATAATTAATTTTGCCGTAATGAAAAAAGCAATCATCTTTTCGGCCCCATCAGGGGCAGGAAAAACTACAATAGTGCATCATTTACTTAAAGTTTTTCCAGAACTGTGTTTTTCTGTTTCTGCATGTAGTCGTCAAAAAAGAGCTATTGAGCTAGACGGAAAAGATTATTACTTTTTGGGGGTTGAAGGATTTAAAAGTGCTATAGAAAACGGATTGTTTTTAGAGTACGAAGAAGTTTATAAGGATAATTTTTATGGTACATTAAAATCCGAAATAGAGCGGATTTGGGCAATGAATAAAACTGTAATTTTTGATGTGGATGTTGTGGGTGGATTAAACTTAAAAAAACTTTTTGCCGAAAAAGCATTATCTGTTTTTGTAAAAGCACCTTCTGTTGAAGAGTTAGAAAGAAGATTAAAATCTAGGCAAACAGAAAGCAGTGAAAAAATTGCAATAAGAATTCAAAAAGCAAAACATGAAATGGCTTTTGAAAAAGAATTTGACGTGGCACTGATAAACGTTGACCTTGAGCACTCATTGCCAGAAGCTGAAAAATTAGTTAGAGATTTTTTAGCAAAGTAATTTTGAGTACAATTTTTTTAGATACTCCAATAGAATACTTAAAAGGTGTTGGTCCGCAAAAAGCTGACACCTTAAAAAAAGAAATCCAAGTATTTACTTTTGGAGATTTACTCACATATTTTCCATACAGGTATATCGACAAAACAAAATTTCATACGATTGCTGAAATTCAAGGGGACGAAAATTTTGTTCAAATAAAAGGGTCAATTATTTCTGTTGAAATGCTTGGCAAAGAACGTGGAAAGAGGATGGTTGCCACGTTAAAAGATGAAACAGGAACATTAGAACTTGTGTGGTTTAAAGGAATTAAATGGATTGCCTCTAGCATAAAATTACACGAACAAATTATTGTTTTTGGCAGGCCAAGTGTATTTAATAAAAGTATTCAAATTTCACACCCGGAACTAGAACCTATAAATGTAAATGTGCAAGTTCAATTGTCTAAATTTGATCCAATGTACAACAGTTCCGAAAAAATGAAACTGAAAGGACTAGATAGCAAAGGAATTTCAAAAGCAATAAAAAATTTATTAGAACACACACAATTTAGTGTTGATGATACATTCCCTCAAACACTAATTCAAAAACATAGGTTTATTCCATTAAAAGAAGCTTATCAATTTATTCATTTTCCGCAAACAATTGAACAAAAACAAAAAGCAGAATTCCGATTAAAATTTGAAGAACTATTTTTTATTCAACTTAAAATACTTCAATCTAAATTATTTAGAAAAATAAACACACAAGGATTTTCATTTTCTATTGTAGGAAACTGTTTTAATGAGTTCTACAACAATCATCTTCCATTTGAGCTTACTAATGCCCAAAAAAGAGTAATAAAAGAAATTAGATTTGATATGGGAAGTGGTAAGCAAATGAATAGACTTTTGCAAGGTGACGTGGGAAGCGGAAAAACATTAGTAGCACTAATGTGCATGTTAATTGCAAAAGACAATAATTTTCAAAGTTGCTTGATGGCACCAACAGAAATTTTGGCACAACAGCACTTTCAAACATTTAAAGAGATATTAAAAAACATGAATGTAAGTATAGAGTTACTTACAGGCAGTACCAAGCAAAGCGAAAGAAAAAGAATATTTGAAAGTTTAGCTAACGGTAATCTTGATATCATAATTGGAACACATGCATTAATTGAAGAAAAAGTTGTTTTTAAAAATTTAGGTTTAGTAGTAATTGACGAACAACACCGCTTTGGTGTGGAACAAAGAAGTAAGTTATGGAAAAAAAATATTCTTCATCCACATATATTAGTAATGACTGCAACGCCAATACCCCGTACGTTAGCAATGACATTTTATGGCGATTTAGACACTTCTATCATTGACGAACTTCCCAAAGGCAGAAAACCAATTTTAACCTCTCATCGTTACGACTCATCCCGTTTGCAGGTTTTTGGATTTATGGCTGAACAAATTAGATTAGGTAGACAAGTTTATATTGTGTATCCATTAATTCAAGAATCAGAAAATTCTGATTACAAAGATTTAATGGACGGTTACGAAAGTATTGTAAGGGCTTTTCCAAGGCCGCAATTTCAAGTGAGTATTGTTCATGGAAAAATGAAACCCAAAGACAAAGATTTTGAAATGCAACAATTTGCATCGGGCAAATCGCAGATTCTTGTTGCAACAACTGTTATAGAAGTAGGTGTAAATGTTCCCAATGCAAGTGTAATGATAATCGAAAGCGCCGAGAGATTTGGACTTTCACAACTGCATCAATTAAGAGGAAGAGTTGGCAGAGGTGCAGAACAATCGTACTGTATTTTATTAACAGGTTTTAAACTTAGCGAAGAAGGAAAAAAAAGAATTGAAACCATGGTTAGAACCAACGATGGTTTTGAAATTGCCGACGTAGATATGAAACTTCGTGGCCCTGGAGATATAGCAGGTACAAGGCAAAGTGGAGTTGTAGACTTAAAAATTTCCGACTTAGCAAAAGATGGTCAAATTGTGATGCTTGCACGAGATGAAGCCAATCTTATATTGGAAGAAGATCCGCAATTGTATTTACCACAGCACATTCCCATTCAAGTTCAATTAACAAAAAATATTCAAGGAAAATCTGTTTGGAGCAAGATTAGCTAGTTTTTGGGATTAGTAATAAATTCAAAAACCGGTATTAAGTGAATTGTATTTTTACCATACTTTAAAATATCCTTCTGGTTTTTTGTAAGGATATATCCGGTTTTCGTTTTAAAAAACTCCATGGCTACTAACAATCCATTAACTTCCCTTTCCATGTTTTCATTGTGAACTTCCTCACAAACTTGTATAAGCATTTTAAATTTCCCTTTATCAAAAACCACAAAATCACATTCCTTTTTTTCTCTAAAATAATACAACTGATATTGCTTTTGCCGTAAAAATAAAAATACACTATTCTCTAATAGCCTTCCTTTGTCTTCGCTAAAACTTAGTGTGTTGGCATTAACAAGTCCGTTATCAATTGCATACACCTTTCGTGGATTAACAGCACTATTCTTTGCCGACCAACTAAACTTGGGAAGATAAAACAAAACATAAGCATCTTCTAGCCAAGATAAATACTCAGAAACAGAGGTAACAGAACCTACATTAAACACGTTTCTTATGTTATTAAATGAAAACTCTTTACCTATATTTGATATAAGAAATAAGGTAATGTCCATAAGAGTTTTTGTGTTTTTAACTCCGTGTCTTATTGCTATATCTCTAAGAACTACATCTTTTAAAAGGTTCTGTAATATTTCTATGTTTCCACTTTTTAAGTATTCTGGAAAACCGCCTTCATTTAGAAATCTATTGTAGGAAGTTGTAGAGTTTTTTAATTTTTTAAATCCAAGATATTCCAAGTATGAAAAAGGAAAGAGCTCATGCCGTAAATGTCTTCCTGTAAGACGAGTGCCCAATTCTTTACTGAGCAATGAAGAATTAGAACCAGTGACATATACTTTTTTTCCCAAATCGTGTAATTGCCTTATATATATTTCCCAAGACTTAACATTTTGAATTTCGTCAAAAAAATACACCTTAACAAAAGGACCTATTACTTCATCTAATTTTTGAAAATCACTTATATCAAAATCATGAACTCTAGGGTCTTCAAAATTAAAAAAGATGGAATCCTTTTTATACTTAAGCATAATTTGTTTAATCAGCGTACTTTTACCGCATCTTCTGATACCTGATATTACTTCTATGTGAGAATTTTTAAACTGTATTTTGGAGAAGTATGACCTTTGATTGATATTGTTAGCTACTACCCAGTTTAAATTTGTTTGCTGAAGTTTAAACGCCTTTTCTATTTC
>JBAXQC010000032.1:0-30217 GCA_037131955.1 Bacteroidota bacterium | reverse complement strand
AAATAAAATAAAAATAGTATAATTGCTAATTCAAAAGTAAAGCCAATTATGAATTTTAATAGAACCAAATTTTTATCCGTATTTTTTTCAATACTACTTTTTGCAATTATCACGTTAGTATTTTTTAGTCCTTTATTAAACGGAAAAGCAATCAAACAAGGTGATGTTGCCAACTTTAAAGGCATGAGCAAAGAGATCATGGATTACAGAGAAAAATATGGAAAAGATCCGTTGTGGACAAACTCCATGTTTTCTGGCATGCCAGCCTACCAAATATCAGTTTTGTATCCTTCAAACTTAGTTAAACCCCTAACAAAAGTTTTAGGTTTTGGAATTCCTCATCCTGCTGTTATCATGTTTTTGGCATTTATAGGTTTTTTCTTTTTACTACTTACGTTCAACGTAGAACTATGGCTGGCAACCATCATGGCCATTGCGTTTGGGCTATCATCCTACACAATTATTTTAATAGAGGCAGGTCATAACCCTAAGGGTTACGCTATTGCCTACATGGCACCGGTACTTGCAGGCCTATTTATGACCTTTAGAGGAAAATTAATTTTAGGTTCAGCATTATTTGCATTAGCTCTTTCGCTTGAACTTTCAGTAAACCACGTTCAAATTACTTATTATTTAATGATAGCTGCACTTATTATATCTCTGGGAGAAGTGGTGAGATTAGTGCTCGAAAAAAATATTTCCTATTTGATAAAAGCAAGTTTAATGTTGTTGGTTTCGGCAGCATTAGCAGTAGGTCCAAACCTTACCAACCTTATGCTTACCGAAGAGTATGGTAATTATTCTACCCGCGGAAAATCTGAACTTACAGATGATGCAGGCAATAAAACTTCGGGTTTAGACAAAGATTACGCCACGCAGTGGAGTTATGGCATCAGCGAAAGTTTTTCATTAATGATTCCAAACTTTAAAGGTGGCGCAAGCGGTGCTATTGGCGAAGACAATAAAAGTGCTTTAAAAAGTGCCGACGACGATTACAAGCAATACATAGAACAAATGGATCAGTATTTTGGCGACCAACCATTTACTTCAGGTCCTGTTTATTTTGGTGCAATAATTTGTTTTCTGTTTGTTCTTTCGTTGTTAATTTTAGAAGATAAAGTTAAATGGTATGTTTTGGCTGCAATACTGTTATCGTTGATGCTAAGTTGGGGTAAAAACTTAATGGGATTAACAGACTTCTTTCTAGAAAATGTTCCTGCTTACAATAAGTTTAGAGCTGTTTCTATGACATTAGTAATTGCTCAAGTATTGGTGCCATTTTTAGCAGCATTAGGCATAAACGAATTGATAAAAAATCCTGATGGTTTTATAAAATACAAGAAAAAATTTTTTATCGCATTTGCATTAACAGGTGGCTTGTGTTTGTTATTCTACATTGCCCCAAGTATGTTTAACTCGTTTTTTAAAGAAGGAGAATACGAACAGTTATCCGAACAATTAAACAAAGGAGGCTTTCAGGAAGAACAAAAGGCTGTATTTATGTCTTCGTTAGAGAGTGTTCGCGAGGCAATTTTTAAGGCAGATGTTTTTCGTTCTTTGCTTTTTATCCTATCGGCAGCGGTATTAATATTTTTACATTCTAAAAAAATGTTCAACAAATTAATTTTAATTGGCTCTTTGGGTTTTTTAATTTTTGTAGACAGTTGGACAGTTGACAAAAGATATTTAAATGAAAAGAAATTTGTTTCTAAAGTAGAAATGGATGTTCCATTTACGCCAAGTAATGCCGACCTTCAGATACTGCAGGACAAAGATCCAAACTACAGAGTATTAAATACCACAGTAAGCACATTTAACGATGCATCTACATCTTACTTTCACAAATCAATTGGAGGCTATCATGGTGCAAAATTAAAACGCTATCAAGAGCTAATTGAAAAGCAAATTAGCAAAAACAACATGAGTGTGTTAAACATGCTAAACACAAAATATTTTATTGTAAAAAATCAAGCACAAGGGCAGCAACAGCAACAAGCCGCTCAAGAGCCAATGGCAATGCCTAATCCAGAAGCTTGCGGAAATGCTTGGTTTGTGAAAGAAATTGTTTGGGTAGAAAATGCCGACAAAGAAATGGCAGCCTTAGATAGTTTTAATTCAAAACAAACCGTAATTATTGACAAGAGATTTAGTGAGGAATTAAAAGGCTTTACTCCCAAATATGATTCTACTGCAAGCATAAAACTAAAATCCTATTTGCCAAATAAATTAGAGTACGAAAGTAATTCCAACAGCGATGGCTATGTTGTTTTTAGCGAAATATTTTACGACAAAGGTTGGGTGGCAACAATAAATGGAACAGAACAAAAATACCAACGCTGTAATTATGTGCTTAGAGGTATGAAACTTCCAAAAGGCAAAAACACAGTTGTGTTTGAATTTAAGCCAAAAACATATGAGCAGGGAGAAACATTGGCATTGGTAAGTTCTTTGTTATTGTTTGCATTTTTTGTTTCCGGAATATATTTTGAAATTAGAAAAAATAAATCTTAAGCAGTTCCCACTTGATATATTTAGCTGTTAAGAACACAATAAAAAGTTTATTGTTTGGTTATAGTTGGTCAAAATTAATAATGATAAAACTTATTAAATCATACAAGCTAACTTTATTTTTCTTATTCTGTTTTAGTTTTCAGGTATTAGCACAAGACATTGCAATTGGTCAATGGCGCGATCACTTGCCTTATAATCAAGCAAGAGAAATTGCGGTAGCAGGCAAGTTAATTTATACGGTTGCCGAAGGGAATTTATTTTATTTTAACACAGAAACAACAGAGTTAATAAAATGTAGCAAAGCAACTGGTTTTTCCGATATTGATGTTAGTTCGATTGCGTATGACAAAAGCACAAAAATATTAGTCATTGCCTACAAAAACACTAATGTAGATTTGCTTATTGACAATAAAATAATTAACATTTCTGATATCAAGAGAAAAAATATTTTTGGAAATAAAACAATAAACAGAGTAACAATAAACGAAGGAAAAGCCTACTTAGCTTGTGGATTTGGAATTGTCGTAATCGATTTAAATAAAAAAGAAATAAAAGATACGTTTTATATTGGAAATTTAGGCGCCTCAGTAAATATAAATGAAATTGCTTTTAGCACAGATACAATTTATGCTGCAACCACTCAAGGAATTTACAAAGCAAAAAAGGACAATAATTTTTTAAGCGATTATAGTTCTTGGACACGAGATTTGTTTTTACCAGTTGCCAATCATAAATCGTTTACCATTTTTAGCTCAAGAATTTATACACTTGTAGATAGCACTGCAACAGAAAGCAGAGTTTATTGTAGAGATATTAATTCAAACAATTGGAAGGTTTTAGATTCATCCATTCCATATTTAAGCACAAGAATTAAAACAACAAAAGCAACAGAAATTGCTGTAATTTATGATGGCTTAATTTCTACTTACAATGCAAATGGTGAAAGAGGCGATATTTATGGCTATTTGCAAGGTTCGCAACCCAGCGATTTGCAATTAGATGAAAATGAAAACTTGTGGATTGCTGACAGAAAAAACTGTTTAGTAAAAAAAATTGCATTCACTAACGACTTTATTGCGTATCGTCCTCAAGGTCCTGCTTCTGCTTTTGCAATTAACATGGACAGTAAAAATGGCGTGATGTGGGTAAGTCCAGGAGGTGCAAGTGGTCTTAACGCGGGATTTAGAATTGGTTCGGTTTCAAAATTTCAAGATAATAATTGGTATTCTCTTGACGGTTATTACATTTACGGTAAGACAGGTGCATTTGATTTAATGGCCATCAGTGCCAATCCAAAAAATCCTGATAATGTATTTGTATCTACTTGGGGAAAAGGAATACTTGAACTTCGCACAGACTCAGTAGTTAATCACTTTACGCAATCAAATTCAAGTTTGGTAACATTGCCCATCAACAACGACATTAGAAGCCAGGGTTTAGATTTTGACAACAGTGGAAATTTATGGATCGCAAATAGCGGCACAACAAAACCTTTGGCCGTTTATACAGTTGATAAAAAATGGAAATCGTTTACATTCGAAAATATTGCTTTGCCCAATGTTTTGCAATTAATGGTTGCTTCGTCTGGGCAAAAATGGTTAGTAGTAGAACGTAATGGTATGATTGTTTACGATGATGCAGGAACTCCAGAAAATGAAACAGACGACAAAGTAAAAAATTTAAAATTTGAAGCTGGCAAAGGAGGTATTCCGGGTTCAGATGTATTTTGCATGGCAGAAGATAGAAATGGAGAAATTTGGTTAGGTACAGATAAAGGAGTTGGTGTTTTTTATGCTCCTCAAACTGTTTTTGATGAGTCAGCACAGGACGCTCAACCCATTAAAATATCGCAAGATGGATATGTGCAGTTTCTATTGGAATCAGAAAAAGTTACTGCTATTGCAGTTGACAACGCCAATAGAAAATGGGTTGGAACAGCCAATACTGGAGTATATTTGATGAGTTCGGATGGAACGCAGCAATTAAAACATTTTACCGAAGAAAATAGTCCACTTATCTCTAATGGAATTACAGCAATAAACATTTTAGAAACAACCGGAGAAGTATTTTTTGGAACTGAAAAAGGAATAATTTCATACAAAGATGTTGCAACTGAGGGATTTTCTGAGTGCAAAGACGTGTTGGTTTATCCAAACCCGGTTAGAGAAAATTATTCCGGTCCTATTGCCATTAGATCTGTTGTGCTTGATGCAATTGTAAAAATAACGGATGCAACAGGTGCGTTAGTTTTTGAAACAAAAGCTTATGGTGGCCAAGCAATATGGGATGGCACAAACTTTAAAGGAGAAAAAGTTGCTACCGGTATTTATTTTGCATTTGCAAGTAATGCCGATGGAAGCAAAGGATGTAATGCAAAAATTCTTGTAATAAGATAAAATGTATGCAATCTGTTAGAGGTATTGTTCTCAATACATTTAGATTTGCAGAAAAAAAAATTATTGCAAAAGTTTATTCAAAAAATTTAGGATTGTTATCCTTGCTGCTCCATTCCAAAAGCACTAAAAATTCTACTTATAAACCTGCTTTTTTTTTACCGTTTACAGAGATAGATTTTCAAATTCAATTATCGTCCAATAAAACTCTGCATCACCCTAACGAAATAAATTTGGTGCAATCATTTTCAGAAGCATTTTCTCATCCCTTAAAAAATTCACAACTAATTTTTTTAAACGAGGTTTTAATAAAATGCCTAAAAGAAGAACATGCAAATAACGATTTATACGATTTTATAATTGCTTTTTTGGAGCAGATTTCAACGCAAAATTTTAATCCCGATTTGCACTTATTGTTCTTGTTAGAATTTACATCTTATCTAGGATTTTATCCTCATTTAGAAAATACTAATACGGGTATCTATTTTGATTTGCTGGAAGGTATTTTTGTAGATAATCCTACTCCACATCCCAATTATTGCGACAGAGAAAGCACGGAAACATTTAGGAATTTTATATTGAATTATGATAAATTAAAAACAGGAAAAATTCTTTCTTCAATCGAAAGAAAACAATTGCTAAATTTATTTAAGTTGTTTTATTTTTTGCATGTTCCGGGCCTACACGAGTTAAAATCTATTGCCGTTTTGGAACAACTTAATTCTTAGTTTATTTTATCTAGTGCTTCAATTATGTCCTTGGTATCAATTAAATTCATACAATTAAAATGTCCTTTTGGACAAGAAGAGTAACCAATTTTTGAGCAGGGTCTGCACGACAAATTTTTTATTTGAATTAGTTGAGATTTGTTGCTTTGTTTGGGCATGTAAGGAAACATTCCAAACTCTGGAATGGTATTGCCCCACAACGAAACAATAGGTTTATTAAATGCTGCAGCTATATGCATTAATCCTGTATCGTTTGTAATTACTTTGTTGCATTGTTTTATAATACTTGCTGATTGTTGAAGTGATAACATACCACAAGCATTAAATATTTTACCAATGGATGATTTACAAATTTTATCTCCAATTATTTTATCGTTTTTGTCGCCAAGCAACACCACCGGAAAATTTATCTTATTTAATAAGTCTATAATTTTTAGTTCAGGAAATTTCTTTGTTTCATGTGCACCTCCTATTATTAATGCATAAAATCCGTGATGAAAATCAGAAGGTAAAAAGTTTTTTAAGTTAATTTCATTTTCGGGATGTATAAAAAAATCTAAACCTAAATGATCATTTTTAATAGATAGTTTTTCTAAAGCATCAAAATATCTATCTACAATGTGTATGGCTGGCAAAAATTTCATCTTAAATTTAACTGCTAACCATTTTTTAAAATTTAATTTATGATATGAATAAGAAGGTCGTTTTAATTTTAGTTTTAAAGCAGCACTTCTAACATTTTTATGAAGGTCAATTATATAATCGTATTCTTCTTCTTTCAGTTGATCAATAACTTCATTTACACTTGATTTTATGGTATAAATTTTATCTAAATACGGATTTTCAGAGAGGGTAGATTTAAAATTTTCCTTGGTAATGAAATGAATTTGATTAAATTCATTTTGCTTTTTTAAACACCTTATAATTGGACTAGTTAGAACAATATCACCAATTGAACTGAATCTGATTATTAAATATTTTGCCATACTATAAAAGTTAAGCAAAGGTACAAATTGTCATATAAAATGATTATTAAATGAAAAAAAGTCATTTAAAGTGTTGAAAATAAGACAAATAGTCTTTTAAATAGTTTTGGTATTTTATTTGAAAAAAAGATTTCAAACAATTAAAATAAAAAATTATGACACTAGTAACAAAATCAAACCCAGTTTTTAGAAACATGTTTCAAACAAAATCTTGGATGCCAGATTCATTAGGATTAATGGATGAGTTCTTAGGTAATAAGGAACAGCATTTTATTCCCGCAGTAAATATTTTTGAAAATGATAAAGTATTTAGCTTGGAATTTAATTCACCTGGTTACCAAAAAGAGAATTTTAAAGTAACTCTTTACAATGAAGTTCTAACTGTTTCTGCCGAAATAAGTAACGAAGAAAATGTAACTGAAAAAAACTATTCAAGAAAAGAATTTGTTTTAAATTCGTTTAAAAGAAGCTTTACTATTCCAGAAATAGTTAATTCAGAAGGCATGGAGGCAAAGTATGAAAACGGAATCTTAACGGTTTTGCTTCCAAAAAAGGAATCTACTGTTAAACCTGCAACAAAAGAAATTACTGTTGTGTAGTTTCATTTAAGTCTAAAGCAATTAAGCCTTTTCTAGATTTTAGAAAAGGTTTTTTTGTTTTATTTTTTTTAGAAAATTAAAAATAAGGGGAGGAGTACAATTGAAAACTAGTCTGTAAAAAAAAGATTTTTTATTCTTAGTAGATACTTTTAAAATTTCTGATTTTATTGATTCACCAATGTTAAGATTTTTGCAAATATTTAATGCAAGGCTTTTATACCCTAGCCATGAGAGTATCACCGCTATCTTAATGTTCTCTAACACTGAATTTTTTTCTTCTTTCAAAAAATAAATTGCGTCGCCACAAGGTGCATAATGATTATCTAAATTTTCAGAATTAAAAATAGAAACATAGTTGTTTCGATACGAAACAAAATCAACTAAAATAAAATTACGCTCTCTCAAAAAATTATCAATTTCGGCAAACAAAACTTGGTTTTTATAAACAGCAACTAAGCTTACTTCTACTTTTAAAACTTTTATTTGGTGGGCATCCAATAACTTTTTCGCTCCATTTAAAATAGAAAGTTCAGAGCCTTGAGTGTCTATTTTTAAATAATCGATGCTTTTGTTTTTGCTAAAAAATAAATTGTCTAGTGTTTCTGTAGCAATATGAATTACTTTTTCTTGGGTAATACTTTCTTTCCAACTTTTAAATTCTTTGTAGTGTCCAAAATGCTTCTGATAGTTGTTTAAATCTGGTTCCAGAAAACTACTCATTGAATTATTTTGTGTAATAAAAAAATCTCTATTTTCTCTTTTTTCACTCAATGCAAAAGGACTAATTTCTAAAAATTTAAAATTGTTATTTGCATATTTATTTTTGAGTAATGCATGCTCAATGGGATTAGGCTCAAAAGCAAAAACTGAAATTAAATTTTCAAATTCATTTATATAGTCTAAAGTTCCTTTGGCACCAACATCAACAAATGTTATTGGATTTATTTCAAAAATTGAATTTACAGTTGCCATATATTTTTGGAAAATTAGAATAAATTCTATGAATAAAACAAAAGAGTTGAGTTTACAATTTACTCAAACATAAAACATAAATTGATTAATTAGAACAACTAACAACAAATAAGATAAATTAAACAATTAATTGCTCCCATTTTCTGGCGAATAAGTAAGTTGAATAAAAAAATTTGTATAATTTATTATTGTATGGGATAAAAAACAGGGATCCTTTCATCCTTGCTAGGGCCTGGCGGAACTCCTAATTAAATAAATTTGGATTTTTAATAGATTGCACTTACACTTCCAATTAAATAATGAGATTCTCCTGCAAAATCTTTAACATTTAACTGCCAATAATAAACTTGTGTATGTTTTACATTTCCAGAACCAGTATCTCCATCCCATCCTTTAAACATGTCATTGGTTTCATATACAATTTGTCCCCAGCGATCAAAAATTTTAAGATTGTATTCTTTCGGATTTATATAGGTACCTAATGGAAGAAAAACGTCATTTGTTCCATCATTGTTTGGAGTAAAAGTATTTGGTACATATAGTATCAAATCACCATTAATTAGAACAGTTTTGCTAATTGTATCTTCACAACCTTCAACACTTTTTATCCAAAGTTTAACATTGTAACTACCGGTGTCTGCAAACTTATAAAAAGGGTTCTGCAACTCCGAAAAAATATCACCATCCATGCTCCAATTCCATAGGTTCACATTTCCTTCACTAAGGTCTGTAAACTCCACGTTAGGTTTAGAAATTTTTATTTTTGATTCTGGATTTGTTTTAAAATCAGCAATTGGAACCGACCATGCATCTATCAATAAATTTTTTGAATAATATCCTATACATCCTTCTTGAGAAATTGCAACCAACGAAACCGTATATTTTCCGGCATTTGAATAGGTGTGCAAAGGATTTATTTCTGCACTAGAACTTCCATCTCCAAAATCCCAAAAAATTTCGTTGTAGTTAGCACTTAAATTATTAAAAGTGGTGAGTAAGGGAACACAGCCCACAGTATCTATTCCATCAAACAACACAATAGGTTGCTGCAGCACGGTTACTTGTGCTTGCAAGGTATACGGAACTCCACAAACATCTAAAACATCAACTGTTATTCCTTCGGTTTGATTAAATTCTTGCGATTGCACTATAGAACCATTGCTCCATAGATAGCTTTGAGAATTTGTTACTGAAAGAATTACAGAATTTCCATCGCAAAACGTAAGAGGACCATTAGCAACAATAGCAGGTGGTGGAGGTGGCGTATTAACCTCAACTTCTATTGTATTTGATGGGAGCGAAAGGCAGCCATTGGCACCTAAAACTACAACATAAAAATCTCCAGAATTTGTAACTGTTATGTTTTGTGTTGTTTCGCCTGAATTCCAACTGTTGTTTATAGCAGAACTACTGCTTAACTCTACTGAATTTCCAAAACAAAAAGTTGTTAATCCATTGGCAGTAATTAATGGGGTTGCCGGAAGTGGAAGCAATGAAATTGTGGTTGCTAAAGATGAAATAGATGCACAACCATTGTTATCAATAATTGAAACAGAATAGTTTCCAGCACTTCCTACTTCAATAGATTGAGTTGTTTCGCCGTTTGGTTGCCATAAATAGCTAGCTGCGGAACTACAAACTAAATTTGTTGTAGTGCCCTCACAAACAGAAGTACCATTTAAAGATGTAATGACTGGAACAGGAGGAATTGGAAATTCAACTACGGTTGTTATTGCTGATGCCGAGGAAACACAACCTTGCTGATTTGTAATCTCAACAGAAAAATTGCCACTTGCATCCACAAAAAGAGTTTGCGTTGTTGCACCATTTGACCACAAATAAGTAACATTTACATCATTCACAGAAAGTTGTACACTTCCACCATCGCAAAATGCTACTGGGCCGTTTGCAAGAATTGTTGGAGTTGACGGAATTGGATAAACAATTACTTCAACCGGCAGTGATTCAGGTGATGTGCAACCATTTGCATCTGTAACTTGCAACGTGTAAATTCCTGATATAGTTATTGTATTATTTTGATTGTTGGTAGTACTTGAATTCCAAATGTAATTTGTATATCCTGCAGGACCCGTAAGAGTTACAGAACTTCCTTCGCAAAAATTTAAAATGCCAGATGCTACTATTGCTGGAGTAGGTGGAAGTGGGTTTTCTGTAAGGCTAAAAACTGAAGAGGAGGCAGAAGTACAACCGTTGACATCCGTGCTTGTTAAAGAATAATTTCCTGGTGATGAAACAGTAATATCTTGTGTGGTGGAACCATTGCTCCATAGGTATGACAAAGAATTACTGGCAGATAATACAATACTACTACCTGCACAAATTGAATTGGAGCTGGCTGTAATTATAGGTGTTGGCGGTGTAGGAAAAACAGTTACCGCAATTGTATTTGAGATATTACTTATACATCCGTTTGCATCAGTAACTTGTAATGAATAATTACCTGAAACACTTACAGAAATACTTTGAGTTGTTGCACCATTAGACCATAGATAAGAACTAAATGTATTTATAGAATTTAATTGAACATTATTTCCGTTGCAGAAACTGGTAGCACTATTTGCAGTAATGGTTGCAGTAGGCAGAGAATTTATTGTTACAATAACCGGAACAGAATTTTGACTTGCACATCCATTTAAATCAATAATACTAACAGAATAGTTGCCTGCACTACCTACTGTAATGCTTTGAGTGGTGCTTCCATTGCTCCACAAATAAGAAGTTGATGATTGAGCAGTAATAGTAAGGGTTTGTCCGGCACAAATACTTGCTGAGCCTGATAATGTGGTGCTAGGAACAGGAGGATTTGTAAAAATACTTACGTTTGCTAAAGCGGAAGGTAATGATGTGCAACCATTAGCATCTGTTGAAGTTACAGAATAATTGCCCGAAGTGTTTACTAATATTGAGTTTCCTGTTTGGTTAGTGTTCCATATATAATTTAATCCTCCGGTTGCATTTAAAGTAATTGTTTGCCCAATACAAGCTGTAAATGAGCCTCCGGTAGCTGTTATAACAGGTGCGGCGGGAATGTTATTTACGTTAACAGTCGTATTTAATGAAGGCAATGAAGTACAATTGTTTGCATTGGTCACAATTACTGAAAAGTTTCCAGAACTATTAACATTTATTGAAGGTGTTGTTGCACCATTTGACCATAGATAACTAAAACCGCTTGGTGCACTTAGAACAACAGAATTTCCAATACAAAATGTAGTAGGGCCATTTGTGGTTATTATTGGTGTGTTTGGAAGTGGATTTGCTGTAACATTTGTGGGTACTGAGCTTACAGAACAACCGTTTACATCTGTAATGGTAACAGTTACATTTGCTGAATTACTTAATGTAATATTTTGTGTGGTATTGCCATTGCTCCAGAGGTAAGTGAAACCCGGAGGTGCGGAAAGTGTAACATTTCCGCCTTGACAGAAATTTAATGGACCACCTGTAATGGTTGGGATTCCTGGACCTGGATTAACGGTTATATTAATTGCGTTGGAGGATACTGAACTGCAGCCAGAGGAGTTTGTAACAACAACAGAATAATTTCCAGCCAATGTGGTTGTTATACTTTGTGTTGTTGCTCCATTTGACCATAAATAAGAACTTCCTGCAGAGCTTGTTAAAGTAACGGAGTTTCCATTGCAAAATGTTGTTGGCCCACTGGCTGTAATGGTTGGCTGTGCTGGATTTGAACTTACAGTAACTACGGTTGGAATTGATAAAACTGATGAACATCCTTCTACATTAAATACTTGAACCGTATAGGAACCACCTGCAGAAACAGTTATAGACTGCGTTGTTGCTCCGTTTGACCATAAATAGGAACTAGCTGCACTACTTGTAAGAATTACATTTTGTCCATTGCATATAGATAGTGAACCACTGGCTGTAATAGTTGGTTGTAGTGGAGTAGGATTTATAACAACATTTAAAGTTGATGCATTAGACGTACATCCGTTAACGGTTACACTTAGGTTGTAAGCTCCAGAATTTGCATTTACAACATTATTTATAGCAGGATCTTCAATTGCTGAAGAGAAGCTGGGTCCAGACCAATTATAAGTAGCACCGGCAATAAATGGGCCATCTAGATTAAGAGTTTCACCTAAGCAAAGGGGAGAGTTGGATGAAATGATTGGAGCTGCAGGAATAGCATTTATTGTAATTTGATTTGTTATTGGAAATAAACACAATCCTTGCTGATAATTTAAAGTAGCATTAAAAGTTCCGGCAGTTGAATAGGTAATCCCGGTGGGTATTTGCTGATTGCTTAGGGTAGCTGAACTAGATGAAGGTAAAAGCCAATCGTATGAATTTACATTTCCTGTTCCTAATCCAGTAAAAGTAATGGCATCGCCAACGCAAGCAGGGTTAGGACTAATTGTAAAATTTGGATTTGTATTAGGAGTAACATTCACAATTACATTTTGAGTTGCCGTAGAGCCACAAGCATCAGTAATTAAAACATTGTAAACCGTTGTGGAGGCGGGCGTAACTGTTTGGTTTTGTCCAACCAATGCCCCTGGATTCCATAAAAAATTATAAGGTGGAGTTCCGTTGGAACCTGTAGAAACAAGGTTGGCATTAGACCCTAAACATATGTTGGAGGTTCCTCCGCTAGCTGATGCAGAACCTACATTTACTGTTTGTCCTGAAATTGTGATAACCCATGGACTGCCCGCTCTTATGCAAGTATTGTTGCAACCCGTTGTTCCATTGCACCTTCTATAAAACCTTAAAACAAAATTTAACGGCAGTGGGTTGCAAGAAGGGGAAGGCATACAAGATGCAAATTCAGGAAATAAGGGTGTGTTGGTTCCTGTGCATGTGCCTGGAGTTGCAACATTACACGTCCACACGAAACCTGCCTGAGGGCTAACGCAAGAATTTAGTCCGTATGTTATTGCACCAGCAGACATTAAACAGTTGCCGGCTGTTACATAATTAAAAGTTGATGTTGCTCCGGTAATTGTGGCTGAGGCAGGAGGTGTAACAGATAATGTGTGATTACAAGAATTAATAAAATTGCAAGTTGCATTGTATTCAGAGCCTGTAATTAAATTTGCAACCAAGGTTCCGGTGGTTGTTACCAGCGGGTCAATAATAATATCATCGTTTTGTATGTGTTGCTTAATCCATGAAACAGGAATATTTATTTCATATAAGTTTTGATTAATGGTGTACAATGGAAAAAATGAATTTTCTTCAATAGAACCTTTTGGATAGGCAATTGCCTTACTAATCTCTAATAATTCTTGACCATTTAACTTCAACAATAATTCTTCTGAACCAGTGTTTCCTTCAATTGACTCATCCTTAAAATTTAAAGAACATGTTCCGTTTATATTATTGAATGAATCTTTAAAAATCAAATAATCAAAGTCACCAAACAAAAGCTTTTTAACAATAAAATTTGTTTTAATTGAACCTTGCAGTGAATGCATTTCTGCATCTATGCCTGGAAAAATATTTTTTATATAAATGCCATCATCACCTACTGTATAATTTAGCCAATTGGCATCAGCAATTTCTATTTCAGAATTATCTTTTTTTCCCAAAAGTTTCCATTTATTAAATTCTATTTCTCCTCCAAATGTTTTGATAAAAGATTTTTTTAAAGTTGCATTAAATCCAACAGGTTCTGGTTGTAAATTAGCTTCATATATTCCATTGCCAAAATCTTTTAGTTTAGGGTTAATTGTTTGCCAAAATCCATCCTTAAAAAAGTGAATATTTCCATAAGATTTTTGAATTGTAAATTCGCTTGGATTAACTGGATTTATAAAATATCGGTAATTTTCGCTTCTTTTTTCTAATTGCTCTATCCAATTTCCTTCAGGGGCATTGTAAGGCATTGTTCCAAATTCTGGATGATTAAAAAACTTAGCTGAGTTATGCTTTTCCCATTCGGTGGATGAACCTTTATTTAGATCAGTAAACGTTGTATAATTAGTGACGCTTGGACTTAAACTTTTAATGTTTTCTGCTTTACTTAATTCTTCAGTTGTGTTAGCAAATACTAATTCACTGAGAATAATAAAAAGTAAAATAATCAAAGATAGATTTTGTATTTTTTTTGTTGAATTCATTAATGCCCTAAAGAAAAGTAAAACAAATTTAAATAGCAACTGATAATTACAAAATTAACTAATTAAGAAAATAAATTATCCATATTTAAATTTTTTAATTTAAAACTTTTTCTGTGGTAAATTGTTTCTCCAAGTTCTAAAAGTTTTTTTCGATGAAAAGATGTTGGATAGGCTTTGTTCTTTTTCCAATCAAACTCAGGAAATTGATCGTGTAAATTCTCCATAATTAAATCTCTTTCTGTTTTGGCAAGAATAGATGCGGCTGCAATTGAAAGTATTTTTCCATCTCCTTTTACAATACATTTAAATGGTATGTTCTTGTACTTTTTAAATCTATTTCCATCAATCGCCAATACTTGCGGTTTAGTTTTTAATTTATCTAAGGCCAAGTGCATAGCAAGTATTGAAGCATTTAAAATATTTATAGAATCTATCTTAGCATTATCAACAATACCAATTCCAAAATCTATTGCTTCTTTTTGTATAATTTCTCGCAACATCAATCTTTCTTTTTCTTTGAGCTTTTTTGAATCGTTCAGTAAGGGATGGTAAAAATCTTTTGGTAAAATACAAGCTGCAGCAACCACCGGACCTGCAAGACATCCTCTGCCCGCTTCATCACAGCCTGCTTCAACCAATAAATCTGAAAAATGAACTAGCACTGGCTTATTGATTTACTGTTTTAATAATACTATTCCACAATAGTTCTGCAGTTTTTTTTGAAGAAAAGTCTCTTGCCCTTATTTTGCCTTTTTGTATCAAACTTACTCTAATTGATTCGTTTAAAACTAAATTTTCCATTTCCGTTGCTATAGAATTTATATCGTATGGATTTGCCAATAATGCTGCTCCATTGGCAACTTCAGGCATGCTAGAAGTATTGGAAGTAATTACAGGAACATGGCAATTAAATGCTTCAATTATAGGAATACCAAAGCCCTCGAAAAACGGAACATAAACCAAGCCAAAACTTGCTGCTAAAAAATTTGCGGCTTCTTGATCACTTATTCTTCCTGTAAAAATTACATTTTCTTTAATTGTATTTTTACTGAGAAACTCCTTCATTTCTGTATTCCAAAAATAACTTTCTCCCGCAAGCACAAGCATAAAATCTGAACTTGTTTTTTCTTTGAAAATTTCAAATGCTTTTATAAGATTTAAAATGTTCTTTCGCGGATGCAATGACCCAATGTAAAAAAAGTAATTTCTATTGTTGCTTAATTTCTGTTTAACATTAGTTTTTTCTTCTTCCGAAATTGGATAAAAATGTTTGGCTACCCCATTAAAAACTACATCAATTTTATTTTTTTCAATTTTATATGTTGTGGAAATGTCGTTTTTAGAAAACTCTGAAACGGTTGCAATTCTTGTTGCTTTTTTTGCGAATCGTGGAAAAAAATAAGTGTAATACTTTTGAACTAGCCAAGGAAGACTTCCTTTAAAATGTTCAAAATTAATGTCGTGTATTACTGGCAACTGTCTGCAATTGGCTCTAAGCGAAAGATAACCGTCTGGAGAAAGAAACAAATCAGGTTTAATTTTATTTAAGATAGTGGCTACTTCAACTTCAAACCACCAAATAAATAAAAATGGATGACGTGCTTTAGGCCTTAGAACTATTGGTGTAATGTTTTCGGAAAAAATAAATTCTTCGTCAAAGTCTCTGTCAAAAAGGAAATAAAAATGAACATTAGGGTTATTTGTAGTTATTATTTTAAGAGCTTCGTAGCTAAACTGGCCAATTCCTTCTAGTTTATCCTTAATTAAAAGTCTCGTATTTACAACAATTTCCAATTATTTTATTTTTATTTAATTTAAGCCAAAATTAAATTAATTTTGTTTTGTAAAACATAAAAAGTTTAATATGCCAATATATCATCACTTAGGTAAATTTCCAGAAAAGCGTCATACTACATTTTTTAAAAATGATGGCACTTTACATTATGAGCAATTGTTTGGAACAGAAGGTTTCCACGGAATGGCCTCTTTGCTTTATCATTTGCATCGCCCTACTATGGTAAAAGAGATAAAAGCTATAAAAGATGTATCTCCAAAAATTGCAATGGCAAAGTCACTATTAGCGCAAAGGCTAAAAGGGTTTGATTTGCCCAGTGAAAAAGATTTTTTAGACAGCAGAAAAATAATTTATTGCAACAACGATTTACATATTGGACTTGCAGCTCCTCAAGAATCAACTACCAATTATTTTTATAAAAATGTTGATGCAGACGAGGTGATTTTTGTGCACAAAGGAAGTGGTACTTTAAAAACTTTGGTTGGAAATATTGATTTTGAATACGGCGATTATTTGGTTATTCCAAGAGGTATGATTTACCAAATTTACTTTACCACAACAGAAAACAGGTTGTTTTTTGTAGAATCTTTTAGTCCAGTATATACACCCAAAAGATATAAAAATTCTGTTGGTCAGCAATTAGAACATTCTCCATTTTGTGAAAGAGATTTTAAACTACCTTCTAACTTAGAAACCTTTGATCAAAAAGGTGAATTTTTAATTAAAATAAAAAAACAGCAAGTGATGTATGATTATGTATATGCATCTCATCCTTTTGATGTTGTTGGTTGGGACGGTTATAATTACCCTTGGGCGTTTAATATTAAAAACTTTGAACCAATTACAGGCAGAGTTCACCAGCCACCGCCAGTTCATCAAACTTTTGAAGCACATAATTTTGTTATTTGTTCATTTTGTCCAAGACTATACGACTATCATCCAAATTCAATTCCTGCGCCCTACAACCATTCAAATATAGATTCTGATGAATTGTTGTATTACGTTGACGGTGATTTTATGAGTAGAAATGACATTGAACAAGGACAAATAACAATGCATCCTGCAGGAATTCCGCATGGGCCGCACCCCGGAGCTTATGAAAGAAGCATTGGAAAAACAAAAACAGATGAGCTTGCAGTAATGGTAGACACATTTAAACCTTTAATGATTACTGAGGAAGCAATGAAATTAGATGATGGCAAATATTTTAAATCTTGGCTCGAATAATAAATTTCAAAATAAAGAGTTTATTTAGTTTTTTAAAGATGAACTCTTTTTATTATGAGTAGCAACAAGGCATTAAATATTCTTCATTTTCCAATTTGGTATCCAAATAAAAAAAGCCTTTCGCAAGGTATATTTATTCAACGACACATCAATGCAATTTCTTTGATGCATAAGTGTTGTGTATTGTTTGTTACCTCAAATACTGAAAATAAAAATGAAATTGAAGTAAACCGTATAAATGAAAATTTTTCTGAAGTAATAGTCTATTTTAAGAAACCATTTTCGGGCTTATTAAACTTCATGAATTTCTTTTTTTTAGTGAATGCCTATTTTATTGGATTAAAAAAAGTAAAATCAGTTCTTCCCAAAGTTGATATATTTCATCACCATATTTTTGACAAAAAAATTGTTATTTCTTTTTTACTTTCAAAAATCAATAAAAAGAAATTTGTTTTTTCTGAGCAATGGTCAGGATATTACCCGCAAGATGGCAGGTTTAGTGGTAACCTAAACAAACTGATTTCAAAGATATGTATTTCGGGTTCAAATGCAATTACTACTGTTTCTCAAAGTCTTGCCAATGCAATGCAAAAACATTTAATTGAAGGATATTTTACGGTAATTCCAAATGTGGTGAATGTAAATGAATTTTATCCACTAGATACAAAAGTTAAGGTAGAAAGAAAATTAAATGCATTGCATGTTTCTGCAATAAACGACAAGGAAAAAAATATTTCTGGCATGCTAAGAGCAGTAAAAAATGTTGTTGAAAAATTTCCTGATTTTAGGTTAAATATAATTGGTGAACACACTGAAAGAAACAAATTGGAAAATTATTCAATAGAGTTAGGACTAGAAAGAAATGTTTTTTTTTTAGGATATGTGCCTTTTAATCAACTATTGTCTTATTACCACAAAGCAGATTTCTTTTTGTTATTTAGTTATTTTGAGACATTTTCTTGTGTGCTTGCAGAAGCATTATGTTCAGGCATACCTGTTATTGCAACAAATGCAGGAGGTATTCCCGAATTTGTAAATTCAAAAAATGGAATTTTAATAGAGCCAGCAAATGAACTTGAATTGCAAAATGCAATTGTTTCTATGATTCAAAATAGGATAAATTACTCCACACAAGAATTAAGTAATAGTGTAATAAACTACGTAAGTCCTAAATCCGTGGCAGAAAAATTTAATTTTGTTTACTCCAAAATTTTAAATGATTAAAAAAACTATACACTTATTTTTCTCTAAGGTTATAGTTGCAGTACTAAATTTTTTATTGCTCCTATATTCTGCAAGACTATTGGGCGCAGAATCCAGAGGTATAATAAATTTACTTGTGGTGAATTTATCAATAATTGTTTTGTTTTCTGAGCTATTTAGTGGGCCAGTTTTAGTGTATTTTTCTACAAGAATAAACAATCAAAAATTAAAATTAATTGCAGGTGCCTGGAATTTTGTTTCTAGTTGTATGGTTGTATTTATGCTCAAATATTTTAATCTAGGTAAAGATGAATTTTATTTTGAACTTTTGGTTGTTTCAATACTTTATGGCAATCTAAATATTTATCAGCTAATTTTTACAGGGCTAGAAAAAATAAATGCATTAAATTTTGTGCTTATTTTAAATTCTACTTTGCAGCTTATTTTATTCTTTATTACAACCGCATTAGTGCCTAAAATTGATGTTCACGTTTATTTTATTTCATGGATATTAGCCTTAGGCATAAGTAATTTGGTAGCATTGTCAATTTCTAAAAATGAAAAAATTGATTCATCAGAAATTTCTTATTTAGAATTTATTAAAGATATTTTCAAAAAGAGCAAATGGATATTTTTAGCCAACTTATTACACTTGCTTGCGGTACGAATAATTTATTTTTTTATCGAAAGCAGTTATGGCAATACAACTTTAGGTATAGTAGGTACAGGTGTTAGTTTGTCTGAAAGTTTGCTGTTAATTTCAAGTAGTATATCAACCGTATTGTATTCAAGAATTTCAAACATAAATGTTATTGATAAACCAAACGAATTGCTCCTGTGCAATGCAGGATTTTGGATTAGTTTTATAGGTTGGATGTTTTTAATTGTGGTGCCTGAGAGTTTTTGGAGTTTGTTAATTGGCAAAGATTTTTATGGTATAAAAATGATTTTTGTTTTGTATGGACCATCAGTATTATTAATGGTTTTATCCACCATACTTTCTAATTTTTATTCAGGAAATGGTAATTATAAAACACCCGCAATTGGTAGTACTTTTGGTTTGTTTTTTGCCACCGTATTATCTATTTTACTTATAAAAAAATACGGTATTATTGGAGCTATGATTGCCGCATTCTTTTCTAATTTATTTCAACTTATTTGGTTGTTTTATTATTATAAAAAATCGCAAACAAACATTAAATATGTTCAAATGCTGCGGTCAATATTTAATCCCTTTCAATTAAAACATCTTATAAAAGTTTAATATGTGTGGAATTGCAGGGATCTTTTCTTTAAAAAATAGTAGTGCTAAACTTCCTGTATTAATAGAAAAGATGAGTAAAGTAATAGCTCATCGAGGTCCGGATTTCGAAGGTTTTGTTTTGTTTAATAATCAAGATGTAATTACTGCAACTTCAAAAGATTTTAAAATTGTAGGAAATGAAAATTACTCACCAAAAAATTACATCCAAGAAATTAGAAATGAATTTAATGTTGCATTAGCACACCGCAGACTGTCAATTATTGATTTATCTGAAAAGGCTCACCAGCCAATGTGCGATAACCAAGGGCGCTATTGGATTGTATTTAATGGTGAAATTTACAATTACAAAGAAATTAGAAAAAATCTAATTGATTTAGGCCATTTTTTTCAAACAGAATCTGATACAGAAGTGTTGCTAAAAAGTTATATTCATTGGGGTTCTGCCTGTATAGATTATTTTAATGGAATGTGGGCATTTGCAATTTATGACAAGCTCAATAATTCAATTTTTTGCAGCAGAGATAGGCTGGGTGTAAAACCATTTTATTATGTAAGGACAGATGAATATTTTGCATTTGCTTCTGAACAAAAATCACTTTTAGAGCTTACACAATTTGGTATTTTTAGCAAGGAGATGAACCAAGAAGAAATTTTAGATTATTTTGTATTTGGTAAAATTGAATACAAGAAAGAAAGTTTTTTCAAAAATATTTTTGAGTTACAGGCGGGTCATAACATCCAATTCAATCTAAGCGAAAATGATTTCACAACATATAATTATTATACACATAGTTATAAAAATACTGAGTCTTTAGATTTACTCTCAAGAGAGAATATAATTGATGAACTAAAAAATACTTTTATTAGTTCTGTTCAATTGCGTTTGCAAAGTGATGTTCCATTAGGAGCCTGTTTAAGCGGTGGATTGGACAGTTCATCAATTGTATCCGCAGCAAACTATTTTTCTCCCCAAAATTTAAAAGTTTTTACGGCCACTTTTGAAGAGGAGAAATACAGTGAAAGTAATTATGCACAATTAGTTTCCAAAGCTACAAGTTCTAATTTATTTATTTCGTCGCCAACCTCCAATGAGTTATTTTCTGATTTAGAAAATTTGATGTACTGCCAAGATATACCAATATGGTCTACTAGCACATATTCTCAATTTAGATTAATGAAATTGGCCTCACAAAATAATATTAAAGTTTTGCTCGACGGGCAAGGTGGCGATGAATTATTTGCCGGTTATCCTCATCATCTTATTCATTATTTGTATTATCAAAAGGGTAATAATAATTTTAATCAGCTACTCAATCAATTCTCTCCGCTTACACTAAAAAGTATTAGTAGATACTACCAAAAATGGAAATTTTTTAATCATTGGTTGCCGCGTTTGCCAATAAAATTGCAGTATCAATTATTAATGAAGATTTATCCTGACTTACTATTTATAAAAAGAGATTATTTGCTGGAAGCACTTTCTTTTAACAAGCTGAATAAACTAAAATTTCCAAGTTTAAATGAACAATTAGAGCTGGAGTTAAACAATCAACTTTTAAAAGGATATTTGAAGTGTGAAGACAGATGTTCAATGTTTTTTTCAATAGAATCTAGAACTCCTTTTTCTGACGATAAGAATTTAATTGAGTTAGCCAGAAAAATCCCCGCTGAGCTTAAAATTAGCAATGGAAATTTAAAACAAATTTTTAGAGAAGCGGTAAAAGATTTTGTTCCTATTGAAGTAATTGAGCGGAAGGACAAAATGGGATTTTCTACACCAAATAAAAAGTGGATTCAAGAAATATCAGAACCTTTTTTAAACAAATATTCAGGCAGTGAAAAGAATGATATTATTGATGTTAGAAATTTAAAAAAATATTATTCAAGTTATGTAAAATCGAATGTTCCATCAGAAAGTCCACGTTTGTTTAAGCCAATATCATTTCTGGTATGGCAGAAAATATTTTTTGATGAGTAGTAATTTTCTTCTCTCTTTGTGTATATTACACTTTAGCTATTTATAAACCAATGTTTAAATTAAATCTCAAATTAGTAATTGTACTATTGTTGGCTTTACTTATTTTGTTTGGTGGTGTTTTAAAGTTCCTTTCAAGAAATGCTAAAGAGCAATCTAGTTTGGCGTTTCAGGGAAGCTTTATAAATTTTTCGTTTTTAAATCAAGTAAATGCTAAAATAGTTTCTACTATTCCATTTTATGCCGTAGAGCTAAATTTCTTTCGCAAAGACAGTGTATTAATAAATTTTGGTTTTGAAAGTGCAAAATTTAACTTGCAACATTTTCAAGGAAAGACATACATAAAAAATGCATATCAAAATAAGGATTTACAACTATTGACGGCAGATTCTTTGTTTTTTATTTTGGTAGATTCTGCCTTCACTGGATTAAAAGAAAACTCGGTGTTCAAAAAAATTCAAAATCCCAAAAGAAATGAATTTGTTTTTTCTTCGGCATTAAATAATGAGATTATCTCGAGAAATTATTTTTTTTATAATGATAAGAAAAGTGATAGAATAAAATTTTTTGACAACGGAAAAATAGCAGGGTTAGGAGAGTTTACTAATTATGAAATTTGTTTTTCTGGTGATTGTGCCACTGAGGTTTTAGACAGCATTAACTTAATTTCATTGGTTTTAAAAAATGGTTCTTTTGAATATTATGGATTTAAAAAGGATTGGAATAAAGTAGATTTTTATAAACTAAGTCCTCCAATTGTTGACATTAAAGGAGAAAGAAAAATAACCGATTTAGCATTTACGTTATACAAAGCTAAATAAGATGTAAAACGGCTTTTATCTCTGCTGTTTTGCCCAGCATGGCGCTAACGCCGCAATATTTTTGCATAGACAAGTCAATTGCTTTTTGAATTTTTTCTTGGTTTGTTTGTTCTGATTTTATGGAATAAACAATTTCAATCTCTTTATAAACTTTGGGATGTTCCTCTGTTAAATTTGCATCTACCTTTATATAAAATTGCGAAAATTCTACTCTCATCTTTTCCAACAAAGAAACAATGTCAATGCCGGTGCATCCTGCAAGTCCTACAAGCAATAGTTTTTTTGGACTGAATCCCTTTTCGCTAATAATATCTAAGGAAATTTTTTGATTACTTTCTTCGTATTCAAAGTTACTTTCTTGGGTCCAGGTAATTTTTATATTGTGCTCCATTTGACGTTACTTTTAAATTTAAAAATGATTGTAAAGCGTTGAAATTAATTTTAGTTTAAATTATTTTGTTCTAGCCAATTGTTCAATACCAGCAGATACCAAATTCTACTCCAAGTTACAGAACTATCATCGTTTAAAAAATTTTTCCAAAGTAATTTAATCTCCAATTCATTAAATTGATTTCTTTTACCCAATTGCTCAATATGATGTTCTGCAAATTCTTTCATTTCATTTTTTAGCCAATTTTTCCATGGGAAAGTAAAACCCATTTTGGGTCTATTTACAATTTCTGGGGGCAATAAATCACCAAGAGAATCTACCAATAATTTTTTTGGTGTATGCGGAAATTTAATCTCGTCATTTAATCCTGTAACAAATTCTACTAGCTCATAATCCAAAAAAGGAACTCTAACTTCCAATGCAACAGCCATACTCATTTGATCAGTATCTCTTAGCAAAACATTTTGCATGTAAGTAGAAATTTCGGCAAACGAAATTTGTGAAATAAGCTCGTTTGTTGAATTAAAATTTTTTAGGTTAGAGTTAAACAGCTTTTCAACAAAATTATCTTGTTGAATTGGGAAACTTATTATTTTTTTGACTTTATCCTCTACAAACATTTTTCTTGAGGAAGCATAAAATGTAGCCAAGGAAAAATCATTGGAACCTAAAATTTCAGCAATTTTTTCGGCTTGTACTCCTTGCTTTTGCATCAAGTAAAATTTAGCTAACGTTTTTCTAATTGGCGTTGGAATATTTTTCATCCAATTGTTTTTTTCAAAACTGAAAGCTCGTTTAAAAACATCATATCCAGCAAATATTTCATCCCCACCTAAACCACTCAAAGCCATTGTAATTCCTGCGTTTTTTGTGGCTTTAGATACTACATAGGTATTTGGGCCATCTCCGCTAGGGTGGTCCATAGCGTTTAATGCATTTGGAACTTCTTTTAAAAAGTCGTTTGCATTTAATTTTATTTCAGTATGTTTTGTTTGGTATTTTTCTGCAATCATTCTTGCATAAGGAGCCTCGCTAAATTCTTCTTCTTCAAATGTTACAGAAAATGTATTCACTTGAGCATTATTTTCTTTGCTCATTAAAGCAACAATAGCCGAAGAATCTATTCCACCGCTTAAGAAGGATCCAAATGGAACATCAGCAACTAAACGCCTTTTTACAGATTGGCTTAATTTTTCTCTCGTAATTTCTTTCGCTTGGCTGTAAGTAATGTTGCTATTTACCTTTCTGTTTTTTGTTATACTCCAATATTCTGTAAAAATTGGTTTTATATTATCTGCATTAAACGTAACGTAATGCCCTGTAGGCAACATTTTTATTTGTTCAATAATTGTGTGCGGGGCATGAACAGTTTGGTACCTTATATAATCTACCAAAGAATTAGTATCTAAATTAAAATTAAATAATTTTGATTCTAAAATTGATCTAGTTTCTGATGAAAATACAAATTTGGTAGAATCAAATGCATAATAAAGTGGCTTTATTCCCAATCTATCTCTTGCAATAAATATGTCTTTTGTTTGATGATTATAAATGCAAAATGCGAACATTCCATTTAAAAGTGCAAGGCATTTTTCTTTTAAATAAATATAGGCATATAGAAGTACTTCTGTATCAGTTTTTGTTTTAAAGTTGATGGGAAAGTTTTGGTCAACTAAATATTTTTTTACTTCCTGAAAATTATAAATTTCACCATTAAAAACTATTGAATAATTTCCATCCTCGGAGTGCATAGGTTGATGTCCGGCTGAACTTAAATCAATAATTGATAACCTAGTTTGTCCTAAGGAAATGTAATTGTCAGAAAATGTTCCATCGTCATCAGGTCCACGATGTTTTAATTTTACATTCATTTTTTCTAGACAATTGTGTCTGGCTTCTTTTTCCCCAACACTAACAATTCCATTTATTCCGCACATGTTAAACTATGTTTTAATTAATTGTTTTAATGAATTGCTCCAAATTTTTGGTGTAATCTTTTCTGCAAGTTTCTCACTAATCAAACCCATTTCAATTAATTCGTTATCTGTTTTTTGTATAATATTTTCTAATCTGTTTTTTATTTCATTTTTATCTCCAGCTTCAAAAACATATCCATTTTTACTGTGATCTACAAAAGCTTCAATAGCTCCTACTTTATTGCTACAAATTACAGGAAAACCAGCTGTTACCATTTCGTGAAGTGCTACACTCCAAGCTTCTTTTCTACTTGCCAAAATAAAAACACCAGTATCTTTTAAATAAGGCAGAAATTTATCCGGTTGAATAAAACCTATGTGTTTAATTTTAGGATGAAGCACTGGTTGCATTTCTCCTGTGCCAATGCACCACAATTCCCATTCACTCGGATTTTCATTTTGCAACTCAATAAATGCTTGCCACAATTCGCTTAGACCTTTAAGTTCTAAATATCTCCCAACGTATAAAAAGCGTTTGGGAAAACTTCTTTTTTTGTCTTCTCTATAACTTTCTAAATAACTTTTAAATCTATTGTAATCGCACGAATAAAATCCTGTTATAATTTTATCTTCTTTGAAACCTAATTTTTTCGCATACTTTTTTTGGATATTTCCAGGAACAAAGCAATGAGAGAATTTATTTTTTAAAATTAAGGAGGATAAGATAACTGCGATTTTTTGTTTAATGGTATTTTGCCACTTATTATCAAAGAGCAAAACCGTTGGAACTTTTCCATAAAAATGTTTAGCAATTTTCATGTAACCTTTATCAATCCATCCTGCCGTAAGAATAAGTTGAGGATTTATTTTTTTTGCAAGCTCAAGTAAACTTTCATCGTTAAACTTATTTCTTTCGTAAAATGTGATGTTAGAATTTAGATTTGCAAATTTAAATGGAGCTTCATCTTTAACTGGCCACTTTATGATGTGAACATTTGCTCCTGTTTGATCAATAAATTCATTTACACAAGCTATTGTATATTCTGCCAACTCGGTATAACAAATAAGTAGGTTCATTCTTGACTTGAAATTTTTCAAAATTAATAAAAGAAAAACGTTTGTTTATGAATTGTTTTTGTTTTGAGATAAGTTTGAATTATGGAAAAGGTTTTGTGATTTATAGTTTACTTCTATGTTATTGGAATGTACGTTATCCTTATTAATTTGTATAAAACTTAGATTAATTGCTTCAATTAATACCTTGTAGTTTCTTTAATCTATTGAAAAACAAAGCGGTAAAAAACTTTCTATAAAATTAGCAAAAACATTTGCAGTTCTAAAAAGTGTGTGTATTTTTGCAATCCAAAATTTACGGAATAAATAACAAAATTGTTATTGTTTTTGATTCCGTAGCTCAGCTGGTAGAGCACATCACTTTTAATGATGGGGTCCTGGGTTCGAATCCCAGCGGGATCACAAAAAAAGCGATACAGAAATGTATCGCTTTTTTTTTATAAATTTTTTCCATTAATTTCTCAACACTTTCCCTCCACTTAAAATGCTCTGCATTCTTTCTAAGGTTTTCTTTTCTCCGCACAAACTTAAAAATGCCTCTCTTTCTAAATCTAACAAATACTGTTCGCTAACCAAAGCAGGTGAGGAGAGGTTTCCACCACACAAAACATAACCAAGTTTTTCGGATATTTTTTTGTCGTGTTCGCTTATATAATTTCCACTGTACATGCTATCTGCACCCAAATAAATTAATCCTAATCCTTGTTTGCCCAAAACCTTTATGTCTTTGCGAGGAATTGGTTTTTCATAGCCCTCATTTGCTAAAAGCAAACAACTTTCTTTGGCGTCTTTTAATAACCTACTTTTGTTCAGTGTTATTCCATCTTTCCCTTCTTTAAGATATCCCAATTCAAACGCTTCGTGGGCTGACGTTGATACTTTTGCCATTCCAATAGTTAAAAATTTATTTCGCAAAGTTGCCAATTCTACATCGCCTTCAAAAAATTGATCCGATGCTCTCAACGCAAATTCCTTTGTTCCACCACCACCCGGAATTAATCCGGCACCAAATTCTACTAATCCCATATACAATTCTGCATGGGCCTGAACTTTATCAGCATGCATACTCATTTCGCAACTTCCACCAAGAGCCAAATTATGAGGTGCAACTACAACAGGTATAGAAGAGTACCTTACTCTCATCATTGCATTTTGAAATGCCTTAATGGCAAAATTTAATTCATCCCATTCTTGTTCAATAGCCAGCATAAATATAATTCCCAAGTTGGCTCCTGCCGAAAAATTTGGAGCTTCGTTTGAAATTACCAGTCCTTTAAACTCTTTTTCTGCCAATTCAATAGAAGAATTCATGGCTCCTATAATTTCACTTCCAATGGTATTCATTTTGGTGTGAAATTCTAAATTTAATATGCCGTCTCCAATGTCTGTTAACGTTGCACCTTTGTTTTTCCAAACTGTTTTATTTTCTCTTATTGTATCTAGCAAAATAAAATTTTCAGTGCCTTCAATATCTATATATGTTTTACTCTGTGCTTCGTAATATTTTTTTCTGCCATCTTTCACTAAATAAAAACTGTTGTTGCCAGCAGCTACCATTTCATAAATCCAAGCCGCTGGTTTGTACCCCATTGTTTCCATAACAGAAATACAATCTTTTATTCCCAATGCATCCCAATATTCAAATGGTCCAATATCCCAACCAAATCCGGCACACATGGCTGAATCTATTTTATACACTGCATCTGTAATTTCTGGAATTCTATGGCTAACATAAGCAAATAAACCAAACATAGAATGTCTGTAAAATTCTCCTGCAACATCTTTTCCTGATACTAAAACTTTAATTCTTTGCTTTAGATCTTCTACTTGTTTTGCGGCTTCTAGAGTTGCAAATTTTACTTTGCCAGGTGATACATATTCTAACGTTTTTAAATCTAGGGGTTGAATTTCAGATTTGCCATTTTCTAGTTTTATTTTTTTATAAAATCCCTGTCCGCTTTTACTACCGTACCAATTATTTTCTACCATTTTTTGAATGTAGTTGGGCAAAGAAAATAATGCATTTGATTCATCGGTTGGGCAATTGTCTTTTAATCCTTTGGCAACATGAACTAAGGTATCAAGACCAACAACATCGCAGGTTCTGAAGGTTGCAGATTTTGGTCTTCCCAGCGCCGGCCCTGTTAACTTATCAACTTGCTCAACGGTTAATCCAAGTTTTTCTACCAAATGAAACAAACTCATTATGCCAAATACACCAATTCTATTGGCGATAAATGCAGGGGTATCTTTGCAAAGAACGGTTGTTTTTCCTAAATGTAAATCTCCATATTCTAAAACAAAATCCAATACTTCTTTTTTTGTTTTTGTTCCCGGAATAATCTCTAAAAGTTTTAAATATCGGGGTGGATTAAAAAAGTGAGTTCCACAGAAATGTTCTAAAAAATTTTCACTTCTTCCTTTTTCCATAAGGTGAATAGGAATACCGCTTGTGTTGCTACTAACAATACTATTTGCTTTTCTATATTTTTCTACTTTTTCAAAAACCTCAAGTTTTATGTCTAATCGTTCAATTACAACTTCAATTATCCAATCGGCTTCCGATATTTTTTGAAAATCATCAGAAAAATTGCCTATTGAAATATTTTTTGCAAACTTTTTTAAATACAGCGGCGATGGATTGCTTGCAACGGCTGACAATAAAGCACTTTCTACAATTCTGTTTTTTACTTTTGGATGTTCTAATGTCAAACCTTTTTTCTCTTCTTCAGGAAGTAATTTATTAGGTGCAATATCAAGTAATACTACTTGAACGCCAATATTTGCAAAGTGACAAGCAATTCGAGAACCCATAACTCCCGAACCTAAAATTGCAATCTTATTTATTTTTCTATTCATAAGGTATTTGTTAAAAATTAAAATCTGACATTTACACTTAACAAATATACATGTTGACCGCATAAATACGCTATTTCAAAAAAATAAATTTTCAAAGTTTGACATGTTCATTTCAAATCTTACCTTTAAAAAATATTTGAAATAAATTATGAATTGTATTATTGTAGATGATGATGATTTATCCAGGTTTGCTATAAATCATTTTGTAGAAAAAACTCCGGGCTTAAACCTAATCGGTAGCTATTCTAATGCTGCCGAAGCACTACTTGCAATAAGAGAAAACGATGTTCATTTGATTTTTTTAGATGTAGAAATGCCTGAAATGAGTGGGCTACAATTTTTGGCCACTTTTGAAAATCTTCCACAAGTAGTAATGGTAACGGTTAACAAGGAATATGGTGCAGATGCTTTTGACTATAATGTTACCGACTTTTTACTAAAGCCAGTTGAATATGCTAGGTTTCTAAAATCTGTTGACAAAGCAAGGGCAATTGAAGATGCTTTTCACGTTGGCCCCTCTGGTTCAAATGATATCTTCATTAAAAAAGACAGCCGCTTAATACGCTTGCCTCTTTCCGAAATATTATTTGTAGAAGCTCTTTCAGATTATGTAAACATATACACTATTAGTAACAGGTTTACGGTATTATCTACCATGAAGTCTATCGAAAATAAATTGCCAACAAAAGATTTTTGCAGAGTGCACAGGTCTTTTTTAGTTAGAGTAGATAAGATCAAAGAAATTGAAGACAATGCCATAACTATTGAAGATAAAACTATACCGGTTAGCCGTTCATACAAAGAACATTTGCTAAAGAAAATTAATTTGTTCTAAATACAGCGTAGTAAGGAAATGAGATTAAAATTAATGCAGTGCACAAATCACTATTTTTAATTTTTGTTTTTTTACATTGCTCTGTTATTGTACTCTCCAAAAACAAACCTGTAGTTTATTTTTTTTCTGGTCAAGGTTCCGATCATCGCCTTTTTGATTCTATAAAAATTGACTCAGGTTTTGTAAAAAAATTTATACAATATCCTATACCAAATAGACGTTCAAATTTAAAGGAATTTTCAATTTCACTTCTAAATCAAATTGACACAACATCTGAATTTTATTTAATTGGAGTTTCGTTTGGTGGTATGATTTGCTGTGAGTTGGCAGAAATAATAAATCCAAAAAAAATAATTATTATATCTAGTGCAAAAAACAGAATGGAATTGCCCAACAAATATAAATTCATGAAGATGCTCCCCATATATAAATTATTTTTTCCTGAACTACTAAAAATTGGTTCAAGAATTATGCAGCCAATTGTAGAGCCCGATAGAAATAAAAATAAAAAAACTTTTGTAGCAATGCTAAAAGATAAAAATAAATTTTTTTTAAAAC
>JBAXQC010000031.1:0-30453 GCA_037131955.1 Bacteroidota bacterium | reverse complement strand
AAAGTCTTTCTGCTTCTTTTCTTGCTTTTTCTTCTTCTTCAGCTTTTCTTTTTGCTTCTTCTTCAGCTAGTCTTTTGGCTTCGTTTTCTGCCTTTATCCTGTCCTTTTCATCTTGTTCTGCTTTTTTACGGGCTTCCTCTTCGGCTTTTTTGCGGGCTTCTTCGTCTAATCTTGAAAGTCTTTCTGCTTCTTTTCTTGCTTTTTCTTCTTCTTCAGCTTTTCTTTTTGCATCTTCTTCGGCTAGTCTTTTTGCTTCGGACTCGGCTTTTAGTCTGGCTTTTTCATCCTCCTGGGCTTTCTTTTTTGCAGCTTCTTCTTCCAATTTTGCCAATCGTTCTGCTTCTGCCTTTGCTTTTGCATCTAGCTCAGCTTGTTTTTTAGCATCCTCTTCGGCTTTTTTACGAGCAGCTTCTTCGGCTTGAAGCCTTGCTTTTTCATCTGCTTCGGCTTTTTTTCGTGCTTCTTCCTCCGCTTTTTTTCGTGCTTCTTCGTCTAATTTTGCTTGTCTTTCTGCTTCTGCCTTTGCTTTTGCATCTAGCTCAGCTTGTTTTTTTGCGTCCTCTTCTGCTTTTTTGCGAGCAGCTTCTTCGGCTTGTAGCCTTGCTTTTTCATCGGCTTCAGCTTTTTTTCGTGCTTCTTCTTCCGCTTTTTTTCGTGCTTCTTCGTCTAATTTTGCTTGTCTTTCTGCTTCTGCTTTAGCTTTAGCGTCAAGCTCTGCTTGTTTTTTAGCTTCTTCATCGGCTTTTCTTTTTGCTTCTGCTTCTTGTTTTAGTCTTTCCTTTTCAGCTTCAACAGCTTTTCTTTTTGCTTCTTCTTCTGCTTTAAGTCTTGCTGCTTCTTCTTCTTTGGCTCTTATTTCAGCTTCTGCCTTGGCTTTGGCATCAAGTTCGGCGAGTTTTTTGGCTTCTTCTTCTGCCTTTCTTTTTGCTTCTGCTTCTTGTTTTAGTCTTTCCTTTTCAGCTTCAGCTGCTCTTCTTTTTGCTTCTTCTTCTGCTTTTAACCTGGCTGCTTCATCTTCTTTTGCTTTTCGCTCAGCTTCAGCCTTAGCTTTGGCATCTGCTGCAGCTTTTGCAGCGGCGTCTTGTTGAGCCTGTTTTTTAGCCTCTTCTTCTGCTTTTTTTCTTGCTGCTTCTTCTTCCTTTGCTCGTTTTTCTGCTTCTGCTTTTGCTTTTGCTTCTTCGGCTAATCTCTTTTTTTCTTCTTCGACCGCTTTTTTCTTGGCTTCTTCTTCTGCTATTAGTTTTTCTTCCAATTCCTTGGTCATTTTTTCGAGTAGTTGGCGAACACTTTTGGAGTATTTAGCGTCATAATCAAATTTATTTTGAGTTGCATCAAAAAATAGTTTGCCTACCGGTTTATCCAAAATAGAAACATCTAAATCTTTGACTTCCTTAAACAATTCAATGTCTACTGGTTGAGGTAGTAAAGGCAATGCATCTGTGGGTCCATTGTTTGTTGAAACTTCAAAAGATTTAGAAACGTAACTTGGTTTTGAAACTTTAAAAGTATATTCATGGTCAGGGTCTAAAACATGATTGAATTTACCGTTTGAAGTAGTGTAAATTGTTTTTACTTCACTCCCATCCATAAAAATTGTAATTTTTGCATCGCCTAATTTTCCACCTTGTTTTGCAGTAACAGTACCGTTAATCTCTAATTTCCAATTTCTTTTTGGATTATCCTGAGAAATTGAAACATTGGATAGAAGAATTACAAAAACAAAAACTAAATACCATCTTAAAACGCCCAAAAAATTCTTCCTTATAGAAAAACACATAAACCAATATTCCTTTACTAAATTTGAATAAACGCAAATATGATCAAAATCTTAAGATTTAAAAAATTCAAAATGAAAAAAAACGTAAAAAATGGCAATTAATCATCCAATTGCACTAAATTGGTCGACAAAAAATTAAAAATGAAATAATTGTACCATGAAAGTTAGCTTTTGGGAATTTAATACTTGGTTTAAAGATTTAGATTTAATAGTAATTGGAAGTGGCATTGTTGGTTTAAATACTGCTATTGAATATAAAAAGCGAAATAGAAAAGCGAAAATTTTAATTTTGGAGAAAGGGATATTGCCTGAAGGGGCAAGTACCAAAAATGCAGGATTTGCTTGCTTTGGAAGTCCAAGTGAAATACTATCCGACTTAAAAAATCAAACAATTGAAGAAGTTGAAAATTTAATTTACAGGAGAGTTAAAGGATTAGAGCTACTAAAAAGTAATCTTGGGAAAAAAAATATTGATTATAGGCATTGGTTTGGATATGAGGTATTTGAGAACAGAAATGACTTTGATTTTTGTGTTGAAAATTTGAACATGTTGAACTCTCAGTTTAAAAAAATTACGGGTATAAAAAATACGTATAGCGATTTGAGTACCAGTATAAATAAAATGGGATTTGGAGATAGATTTAGATATATGATTTGTAACAAGGGAGAAGGACAGATTGATGCAGGTAAAATGATGCAGGAGTTAATAAAATTGGCAAGCAAAAATGACATTAGAATTTTAAATTCAATAAAGGTTGATTCTATAAATTATAGAACGAAAGGCAGTATTTTAATAAAAATTGGAAAATTAGAAATTGAATCAAAGAAAGTAGCAATATGCACCAATGGATTTTTTAATGAATTAATACCGGATAAAAAACTCATAGTTGAGCCCGCACGGGCGCAGGTATTGATAACAAAGCCAATTAAAAATTTAAAATTAAAAGGTAGTTTTCATTTTGACGAAGGATTTTATTATTTCAGAAATTTTAATGATAGAGTTTTATTGGGCGGTGGTAGAAATTTAGATTTTAAAACTGAAAATACTTCTACAATGAAATTAAATAACAGCATTCAAAACCGGTTAATAGAGATGCTAAAAAGAGATATTATTCCGGGAAAAAAATTTGAAATTGAAAACCAATGGACAGGAATTATGGGTATAGGATCTAATAAAACGCCTTACTTAAAAAAATTATCAAAAAATGTTGTTTGTGCAGTTAAGTTAGGAGGAATGGGTATAGCACTGGGTTCTCTTCTTGGAAAGGAAGCAGCCGAATTGTTATCAGAATAAATTTTTGATTTATAATTTTTTAAGCGTCCATCAGGTTAGGGATTTTTTGAGAATACAATTCCAAATAATTTACAACATTTCCAAAGTTTATCTCATCTATTATAATTGAGTTGTTTTCATTGGTTTTTCCTAAATATTGATGGGATATTTTTGATTCACTGATTACAGTTAAGAATTCATTTTCTTTAGATGCATCAATGGAAACAACTGCTCTACTTTGACTTTCTCCAAATAAAAAAGAATCAATTCTAATTGTTTTTACAGAATTAATAGCAAAACCTATATTATTTATAAATGCCATTTCACAAAGTGTTGTAAATAGTCCTCCATCAGAAACATCATGACAAGCAGAAATTAACTTTTTAGTGTTTAAGTTCTTAATTAATTTATGGAGTTCAATTTCATTTTCTATTGTGAAATAAGGTGCTGGACTATTTTTTATGTTATGAAAATTATATAAATATTCAGAAGAATTAATTTCATCTTTTAACTCGCCCAGAACAAATATTTTTTCATCTTTATTTTGATATCCCATTGGAATTATATTGGACTTATCCTCAATTAAACCTAACATTCCAATAGTTGGGGTTGGGAAAACAGGTTTTGTTTCTCCGGCTTCGGTATATTGATTGTAAAAGCTCACATTACCTCCAGTAACTGGCGTTTCTAGCGCTCGGCAGGCATAACTCATTCCTTTTATTGCTCCTACAAACTGCCAATATACTTCTGGGTTATATGGATTTCCAAAATTTAAACAATTGGTAACAGCTAGTGGTTGTCCTCCAGAACATACAATATTTCTAGCTGCCTCGGCAACTGCAATTGCACAACCAACCTCTGGATTTGAAAAAACGTATCTTGAGTTGCAATCTACACTTAATGCCAAAGCTCGGTTAGTTCCCTTTAAATTTACAATTGCTGCATCTGAAGGATTATTAGAACTCATGTTTGCAGTGCCAACCATGGAATCATACTGATTAGAAATCCATTTTTTTGATGATATATTTAAGCTAGAAATAATATTTTTTGCAACATCAATCAAATCGTTTGGAATAGGAATTTCGTTAATATCAAATTTTTGATTTTTCGTAAAATATTCAGGTTCTGAATATTCTCTTTCATATACTGGTGCACCTCCTCCTAATACCAAAGAATTTGCAGGTACATTTGCCACCAATTCGCCATTAGAGAAGAAATTTAAAAAATCTCCTTCAATTACTTCGCCAATTTGTTTGCAATTTAAATCCCATTTATCAAAAACATTTTTCACCAAATCTTCTTTTCCTTTTTCTACAACAATTAGCATTCTTTCTTGACTTTCGGAAAGTAATATTTCAAATGGTTTCATGTCTTTTTGACGAGTGGGAACCAAATCTAAATTAATATTCATTCCATGTTTTCCTTTGGCACTCATTTCGGAGGTGGAACAAATTATGCCGGCAGCACCCATGTCTTGCATTCCAACAACAGAGCCTGTTTTTATAACTTCCAAGGTTGCTTCAAGCAATAATTTTTCTTGAAAAGGGTCGCCAACTTGCACTGCAGGAAGGTCTTCGGCAGAATTTTCTGTAATATCAGCAGAAGCAAAAGTTGCACCATGAATTCCATCTTTACCCGTAGAAGATCCAACAATAAAAACCAAATTACCACTGCCATAACTTGTTGCAGAAATTGTTTCACCAACTTTAACAATACCTACACTCATTGCATTTACCAATGGATTTTGATTAAAACAATCGTCAAAAAAAACTTCGCCACCTACGGTTGGAATTCCAAATGCATTGCCATAATCGCCAATGCCTTTTACAACACCTCTTAACAACCATTTATTTTTTTCTTTATCGAGGTTTCCAAATCTTAGCGAGTTTAGCTGTGCTATTGGCCTAGCTCCCATTGTAAAAATATCTCTATTAATTCCACCAACACCCGTTGCAGCTCCTTGATAAGGTTCTACCGCGCTAGGATGGTTATGAGACTCGATTTTAAATGCACAGGCTAAACCTTCACCAATATCAACAAGACCAGCATTTTCTTCACCGGCTTTTGCTAATATTCTGCTTCCTTCTTTGGGTAGTGTTTTTAACCATTTAATTGAATTTTTATAAGAGCAGTGTTCGCTCCACATTACAGAATAAATGCTGAGTTCGGTGAAATTTGGAACCCTATTAAGAATTGTTTTAATAGTATCGAATTCAGACTCTAATAATCCCAATTTTTTTGCGGTTTCCAGTGTTGTTTGATTTTCCATTTTGGTTGTTGCATTTATTTTTTGCGTTGGCAAAAATACAATTACTTGTAAATATTATTAATATTGAGTAATTATTTTTAAAACATGTTTGGGGGAGTTTTTTTATTTTTTGTTTGCTGCATTCTTTTTTATAGTTTGAGTTTCTACAAAAATTCAGGAATAAATCCACCCATTATTAGTATTTTATTCGCTATAAAAATTATTTCAGGGGTTGGTCTGCTGTTTGTTTACACCTACTATTATCAGGATAGAAAAACGGGAGATGTTTTTAAGTATTTAGATGACAGTAAAATAATATGGCACTACTCAAAAACAAATTTAGTTGTATATTTTAAAATATTATTTGGGATTGATAATTATAATAAAGAGGTAGCTACAGTATTAAATTATTTAGATCATTGGGACTTAGAAGGCAATGTAAATTTTATAAATGATTCGAGGTTAATTATTAGATTTAATTTGCTGTTGTACCCATTTTCTGGTGGCAATCAATACATACATTTAGTGGTATTAGGATTATGGTCTTTTACAGGACAGGTAGCAATTTACAGAACATTTGTTTTGATTTTTAATGAGAAGATAAAATCACTTATTGCCGTATTTTTTATTCCATCGTTTGTTTTTTGGTCATCTGGAATATTAAAAGAAGGAGTTTTAATAGGCTTTTTAGGATTATTTTTGTGGTTTACATTTTGCTATTTTAAATCAGGTAAAAAAAGCCACTTGTTAATTTTTATTGTAATGTGGTTGGGCGTTCTTTTCTCTAAGTTTTATGTTGCTTTTTGTTTAATTCCTTTAACTTTTATTTTTTGTTATACACCCAATCATAAACCAAAGATTGCTTTACTTTTTGGGGCATTTTTTTGTTTTTGTTTATACCTTTTGTTTAGTAAAAATAGTGCTATATTTCTTAAACCACTGAAACTTCTCTCAGAAAAGCAGCAACAGTTTATAAATGTATCAAAAGGTGGTTATTTTATAGAACAAGCCAAAGATACATTTAGAATTGATTATGATTTAGGAACAACAGCTATAAAAATGTGCGGAGATTCAGGCTATTTAACTAGAAAAATAGTTGGATATGCTTTTGTGAATTTGAGAGATACAAAACTAGTTGATATTAAAACAGGAAAAACTAATTCATTTAAAATTTTAAAGAAGTTACCTGGTGCAAAATCTAATATAGAAATTAGTAAAATTGATGGATTAGATGGTTTCATAAAAAATATACCGGAATATTTCCTAAACGTATTAATAAGACCGCTTCCAAAAGAAACAAGAAATATTTTTCAGTTAATTACTTTGGTTGAAAATATTTCTGTTGTTATTTTTTTTGCGTTGTCTTTAGTTTGGTTTAAGCAAGTAAAAAAGAATGAGATAGCATGGATGCTGTGCTTTTTCTTGTACATATTTCTTTTGTTTATTCTGATTGGTTCTACCACACCAGTAATTGGTGCAATAGTTAGGTATAAAATTCCTGCACTTCCTTTTTTGTGGATTATGATATTAGTTATGTTTGATGAATCAAAGTTTAGGAACTCGATAAAAAAAATTTGAAAAATTGAAATTCCTCTCTATGAACTAGGCTTAGTTTTGTATTACGTTGCTTAAATAACTTTAATGAATTTATTAATTCCTTGAGTTGAATTTACAATAGAGTTAAATACTGAACGAATTAGAACAGAAAGACCATTTACTCTATTGTTTTGGATGGTGGATTTTCCTATGAAACTCTATATTATGCTGTGTTAAAAAAATTTGTCAAGAAAAGCCCTTCTGCCTGATAGAATTCTATAGAAAAACTTTAATTTTTTAAATGAAATTCTACTTAAAAATTCACTCAAGTTCTAGCCTTAGTGATTTTACTTTATCATCCATCAAGTATTCATCGTAAGGAATTCTTTTATCTATAATTCCTTTTGGTAAAATTTCTATTATTCTGTTGGCTGATGTTGATATTAACTGGTGATCATAAGTATACAAAAACATCGTTCCTGTAAATTCCGTTAGGGAATTATTAAGTGAAGTAATAGATTCTAGATCAAGGTGATTTGTTGGTTGGTCCAGAATTAAAGTATTAGCAGACTCACACATCATTTTAGACATCATACATCTAACTTTTTCTCCTCCCGAAAGAACTTTGCATTTCTTGAGAGATTCCTCTCCCGAAAACAACATTCGTCCTAAAAAACCCCTTACAAAAGGTTCTTCTTTAATTTCGGTATATTGACTTAACCAAGTTACTAAGTTATAATCTACGGTAAAATAATGGTCGTGATTTTTGGGAAAATAACTTTTATAGGCAGTACCTCCCCATTTTATATCGCCGGAATCTTGATTAATTTCGTCCGCTAAAATTTGAAACAAGGTGGTAATTGCGGTAGGATTTTTGCACAAGAACGCAATTTTATCGCCTGCATCAACTGTAAAATTTAATTTGGGAAAAACTTCATCTCCGTCAACTTTTTTTGTAATATTCTTTAGCTCTAAAATTTGAGCCCTACCTTCTGTTTTTGGAACAAATTTTATGTATGGATATTTTCTGGTAGATGGTTTAATTTCTTCAAAAGTAAGTTTGTCTAATAGTTTTTTTCTTGAGGTTGCCTGCCGAGATTTAGATGCATTGGCACTGAACCTTGAGATAAAATTCTCCAATTCTTTTTTCTTGTCTTCCGCTTTTTTATTGGCATCTTGCTTTTGCCTGAGCACTAATTGACTTGATTCGTACCAAAAAGAATAATTACCGGTGTAAGTGGTAATTTTATTAAAATCAATATCGCAGGTGTGAGTACAAACTGAATCTAAAAAATGGCGATCGTGAGAGACCACAATTACTGTATTTCTAAAATCAGCTAAAAAATCTTCCAGCCACATCACCGTTTCTGCATCTAGGTTATTTGTGGGCTCATCCAGCAATAGAATATCAGGATTTCCAAATAGAGCTTGAGCCAGAAGCACCCGAACTTTTTCTGTTCCAGAAATTTCACTCATTAATTTTGAATGCAATTCTTCTTTAATTCCTAAATTGCTTAGAAGTTCAGCAGCGTCTGTTTCGGCATTCCAACCATTTAATTCTGCAAACTCAGACTCTAACTCAGATGCTCTAATTCCGTCGGCATCAGAAAAATTTTCTTTTGCATAAATTTTATCTTTTTCTTCAATAATGTCATAGAGTTTTTTATTTCCCATAAAAACCACTTTCAAAACCTGAATATCATTAAATTCATTTTGGTCTTGCTTTAAAACTGAAATTCTTTCTCCGGGAGTTATTGAAACCTGGCCTGATTGAGCTTCAATTTCACCAGATAAAATTTTTAAAAAGGTGGATTTACCCGCGCCATTTGCACCAATGATGCCATAGCAATTCCCTTGTGAAAATTTAATGCTTACGTTTTCAAATAAAACTCTTTTGCCGTATTGCAAAGTAATGTTGGAAGTACTTATCATATTTTTTAAGAAACTATTATATTATTATCCATCTCATTTTTTTGATTGTAAACAACGCCTAATAGAGAAATACCAATTACCTGAAACATAAAAGGATTAAGCGATGCAGCAAACCAAGACTCAAAAAACATTGAAAACAAAATTGATAAAAGAGCCGGCAAAAATAGTGGAGAAACATTAAATACCCTAATATAAGATAGAAACAAACCTCTTAAGAGTAAAATTAAACCAATAATACCTGTATCTAACCAAATAGTTAAGTAGCTGTTATGGGCATTCCCCTGATGACCTAGCCTGGCCAGCTTGTCAAAATTTAATCGGTATAAATAATTTGTGTAATTAAATCCTCTTCCAAAAAAGAAGTTTTCTTGTACATTTTCCCAACCAAAAATCCAAGCAATTAATCTTCCTGATCCCTTGTCAACATTTTCTACTCTATAAAATTTTGATAAACCAAAAGCATTTATTAAGTATAACATAAAATCTCCAATAAGGTCTTTGAGCAAAACAATTAATAACATTGAAATTATGCCAAGAACATAAGAAATTTTAAAGAATCTAATAAATGCATAGAATATTAAAATTGTAATTATTGCATTTCTTGAACCACAGTAAAAAATCGAAAAAAGAATTAAAGAAAAATTTAGAATCTTCTCTTGCCTTGAAAATAGATTTGGAAATAATTGATCAGTTATATAATGGAAAATAAATAACAATGAAACATAAAGACCCATTCCATTGGGATTTCCTAATAAACCGTTGTACCTTCCATTAATAAACAAAATGTCTTCTCGATAAATAGGAATAATAATAATGCTTATCAATAGCACTAAGCATAAAAAACAAATTAAGTCTTTTAAAAACTGTTCACCTTCTTCTTTGAAACAAACCAGAAAATAATTGGGTATTATAAAAAAAATTAAATTGTACGAAATAGCTCTTTGAAAGGAAGAAAAAGGAGTTGGGTTTAAAAAAATAAGAGGAATTGAGAAAGCAAAAAATGGCAAAAATGGCTTGTAATATTCACTTAAAGGTTGAAATCGATCTTTATCTAAAAATAAAAAAGCTATCATAGCCAAAACATATATAACTTTTAAACTTGATGTATAGGCGAATGCACCGGCCCGGCTATCCGACATTATAATTATTGTAATAAGTCCAAAAAATATTGCTTTGTAATTACTTTTTAATTTAAACAGAATTAAACAGAACAAAATAAAGATAGATGTAAATGCTGAACCTGCTGTCAAAGAAAATACGTACCATAAAATAAAAATTAAAATTAAATCCCTATTTCTGCTTACAAGCTCACGCATAATTTAATTTTTGGATACTTTGGTCGCTAAAAAAATAAATAAAGCACGTATTTATTTTATAACCCAATTGGATTAATGATTCTGCATATAATTTTTGTTTCTGCAGGTAACTATTATTTGGTTTACCTGTTTTAAAATCTAATACAAAGTATTCTTCTCCCACCTTAAATAATTTATCGGGCCTAATAACTCCATCCAAGGTATAAATTTCAAATTCATTTAGCACTACAGAATTTTTGCTAAATAGAAAAGACAGTTCCGAATTATTAACTAAATGGATAATTTTGCTTTTGTAAAAATTTATCTCCTCTAATAACATTGGTTCTTTTAATAGAAGTGAATCCAATTGTTCTAAATCTCTTGGTGAATTAATTTTTTCTATAATTCTATGAACAGCAATTCCCTTTTCTGCAAGAATACTATTTTCGTTTGATTCTCTTGTTGAACTAATTGCGATAGAAAATTTTTCTTGCCAATTAACGGAACTTAATTTGTTAAAATTTTGTTCAACTTTTTTAACTTCATTCTTAATTTTTTTTGCTCGTGTGCCCAAAGAAAAAACATTATCTTGTGTTTTGTTAAAATTATGCTGAATTGAAAATTCCAAAACAAATTTTTCAATTAAAAAATTTTCAGCTGCTCCTTTTTTTGCGGGAACTTTTAGCAACCCATAAAGTCTTTCTTCGGCACGAGTAAAAGCAACGTATAAGAGATTGATGTGATCTAGCGTATTCTTATCATTTTCGGAATCGTATTGAGAGGACAAATAAGTTTCTTTTAACTTTTTGTTTTTGGAAATTACCAAGGCTTCAATTTCGTTAAAATATCCTTTGTCTAAATTAACCCATAAAAAATCACCTTTAAGTTTAGTGTCCCAAGATAACTCGGGAATAATTACAATAGGAAACTGCAGACCTTTTGACTTGTGAATAGACAAAACATTTACTGCATTCATTCCATCAGGCAAAACCACGGACAATTTTTCTTCGTTCTCTTTGAACCATTCTACAAAATCAATTAATCCTAAATTACTTTTTAACGACTGCTTGAGCACAATTTCTAATAATCCTAGCACAAAAGAATCTGGCACTTGCATAAAACCAAAAAGATTGCAGATGCATTCTATGCTTTCATACAAAGGCAATCTTTTTATACTGGATAGACTAATTTCAAATGAAAATAATTCTAGAAGTGATTTTAAGTTATAGGAATTTATATGTAAACTAATTTCTTTAAAAGTATTGCGAGATTTAAAATTTTGAAATAAAAATTTTGCAAGAGAAAGTAATGCAATTTTGTTACTGTCGTTAAACAAACAATCAGCAAAATCTATTATAAAATTAACTTTATCATTGAATTTCAACAACAAACTTTCTTTAGAAATTACAGGAATTTGTTGCTCAGTAAGAAAGTTTACCAAGTAATTTCCTGTGTCGTTTTTTCTTACCAAAATTGCAATATCAGAATAAGAAAATCCATCCGCAATGCAATTGTTTATAATTCTTAAGGTTTGTTCATTGTAGAAAGGCAGTAAACCACCTTTCTTACTTTCATCAGAAAAAACAAATTCTATAAAGCCATCGTCCTCAAATTTTTTTCCTTGTATTTGTGATTGTTTATGGTAAATATTTTTTATGGATTGATGTTGATTGGCAATTGCATGGTCGAAAAAATTATTGTTGAAATGAATTATGTTTTTTTTGCTTCTAAAGTTTTTCTCTAGAACCTGCTCTTGAAAAAAAGATGCAATAAATTTTTCTCTTTGAGGGTGATCTTTTAAGTTGTGTATGTTTTGAAGTTTGGGTAAATTAGCAAACTGCTCCACATCTGCACCACGCCATCTATAAATAGATTGTTTTGCATCGCCTACCAATAAATTAAAATTTGAACTTGCCAATGAGTTTTCTATTAATGGCAAAAAATTATTCCATTGCAAGGTACTTGTATCTTGGAATTCATCAATCATTAAATGGTTGTATTTATTTCCAATTTTCTCGAAAATAAATGGAGCATTTTCGTTTTTAATAACTTCAGATATTCTAAAATTAAATTCGTTTATTGGAAGAATTGCTCCATCTCTTTTTACCGCTTCGTATTCTTTAGCAACTTCATTGATAAGAGCAGTAGTAAAAATTGTTTGTGAAAATAAATTGCATAAAATAAATTCTTGTGAATGAATTTCTAACCAATTTTTTACGTCCAAAAAAACATTTGCTAAAAGTTGTCCTTTTTCTTGGATAAAATTTTCATTTATTTCTAAACATTTGGCTGATTTATATACACCCTTTTCAATTATTTTATCTAAATTTTTGTTACCCAGATCATCTATGTTCGAGAACAATTGATTTTTGTTAGAAAGTTTTTTTAGAAAAGATGGAAATCCAGCGGATCCATAAGACAATTGGTTGGTATCAGGGATTTCTGCTAAAATTGAATTTCCAACAATAGAGAATTGAAATAATTCATCTGCAAGTTTATTTTTTCTTTCATTAAGTTTTTTCCATTCTACTAAAAATATTTCTGCTGATAAATCCTTTAGTTTATGGTAAAACTGATACGATTCATCCGACAGAAGTTTCTTTGATAAAAGAAGTAAATCTTCTTTTAGAGAAAACGACTTTTGTTCTTCTGCTCTCCATTCAGAGAACAACAACAACAGTCTTGTTAAATTTTTATCATTACCTGCTTTGTCTACAAGATTATTTATTGCCTCTAACAACAAAGAATCAGAATCTGTGGTAATGTCAAACCCTGATGGAAGTTCTAAATCATAAGAAAAACTTCTGATTAATTTGTGCATAAATTTATCAATTGTGCTTATTGATAAACTTCCGTATTGATGAATAATTGCTGATAAAACCTTTTTGCATTGTTCCCTCATTTTATCATCTTCCCAATTTAACTCGGCGGCAACATCTTTTGCAATGGATGGTAAGTTATTTGTATTTACTGCTTCATCTAAGGTTTCTATCAACCTAGATTTCATTTCGGCAGCGGCCTTATTTGTGAATGTTATTGCAAGAATTTCTTTGAACGCAAATAAATTATTGGGTTTTAAACAAAGTTTTAAAAACTCCTTTACTAAGGTGTAAGTTTTACCACTTCCTGCCGATGATCTATAAACTTTTAATGTCAATTTACGTTGGTTTTAAACTGAGAATTTTCTTTTTCGGATAAAAAACATGATTAAACCAAATGTAACAATTATTAGCAAGGGGCTTATTACGTTTAAAATTTGCCAAAATAATTTTTCGTTTTCTATTTTTGTTTTGTCCAGCATTCTAAGTTTAATTTCTCTGGATCTTACAGCAATTAAACCCGATTCATCTAATAAATAATTTACGCAATTTAACAAGAAATTTTTATTGCCAAATGTTTCTCCCGAGAATCTGTCAAACCCCAAAGGATATGCTTCTGAAGAGTTTTTTGAAATTTGATTTCTAACCACATCACCATCGCTAATTATTATCATTTTATTTTCTACACTAATTTCTTTAAAGCCTATTGCAGGATCTTGAGTAATTGCTTTTGGTAATCTGTTCTTGAAACAAGAAGTAAAATTTCCTTCAAGTAGAACGGCCAATGGAATAAACGATTTGTTATATTGTTCCTGAACAGGTTTTTGGCGCAATAAATCTAAAGAAATTTTTACCGGAACATTTACAACTCTGCTGTATTGAGAGGATGAAAGCAATACCGTTTTTTTGAGACCTTTAGTTGTTAATGTATCTAATTGGCTCGCAAACTGAAATTTTACGGCATTTAAATTATTTACAATTGGATGATTTATTTTGGGTGGAGACAGCGGGAAATAATACCAAGGCAGTAAAGAACGCTGCGGCACATTGCCCATCATTCCTGTAATCATTGGTATTGGAGCTGCTTGAATATCCATAACCAAATTGTTGTTGAGCCTAACGCCATATACAAACAGCATATCCTCTAAGTTTAAAGGATTTTGAACACCATAGGTTATAGGACTTTTTTGCAAACTGTCCATTTCTGCATAAACAGGGTCTAAAAGCCAAAGTACTTTCCCTCCTTTCATTACAAATTGATCGATGGCAAATTTATCTTTGTCGTCGAACATAGAATCGGGTTTGGCAACAATTAATGCTTGGTAGTTTTTTAAAGCATCAAATTGTTGATTTAGCTTAACACGTTCTACTTGATAATATTCTTGTAGTGATTTTACAAAATCTCTTGTCCAAATTTCATCTAATTCTTTTTGTCCTTCCAATAAAGCAATTCTCTCGGAGCTTTTGCGGGTAAGTTTTCTAATAACATTTGAAATTTCGTATTCCAATCCCTCAATAGAATTATTAAGGACAACTTCTTGAACAGTTCCAACTTGAGTTTTTAGCAACTGTAGCGGAAATTCTTTGCTTCTATAAGTGGCAATTGCTCCCGGAAAAATTGTTTTTTGTGAGACACTTTCTTTTTCAGATTCCGAAATAGTAACGGGTTCAAGCCCCTTCTTCATCAACTGTTTATACAAACTTATTCTATCTGCTTCGTTTTGATTTTCAGATGGATTTATAAATTCATATTCAATGTTTTCTCCTGCAAAAACTTTAAATTCGTCAAGTATTTCTTTTGTTTCTCTTTTTAATCGCTTATAGCCTGCTGGCAAATCGCCGTCTAAATAAATTTTAATGTATACTATATCGTCTAGTTTTCTAACCAACTCTTTTGTTGCAGGAGAAAGTGTATAGCGTTTTTCAGAGGTTAAATCAATTCTATAAAAAGCATACCTTGATAGAAAAAATAAAGTAGCAACGATTCCAAAAAATATAAAAAAATTAATGTATACCTGTTTTTTTATTGAACTCATAGATTATAAAGAGTTGCAAAAATAGGTAAATATTAAAAACATCAGCTAATAATTTATTTACACAATTGTTCCTTTTTTCAGAAATTTTTCTTATTTCTGCAACAGATAAAGTTCCAAAAAAAATAATATAGCGGTTCCAAATGAAACCAAAGAAACCTTCTTCAAAAAAAACAGAAATTATATCTACAAAAAAAGAAAATTATTTTGGTTTGATAGCCATTTTAATTGTTACACTTTTTATTTATTCAAATGCAATAAATCATGATTTTACAAATTGGGACGACCCAACTTATGTAACAGAAAATCCACTACTAGCAAAACCAATTAAAGAGCAAGTAATTTATTTTTTTAAAAATCCATATGCCACCAATTATCATCCTTTAAGCATGATCTCACTTGGAATAGATTTTAAACTTTCTAATTCTACGCTCGAGAAAATAAATCCAAAAATATTTCATGTTACAAATATTCTTTTTCATCTTTTAAATACTGCATTGTTGTTTTTGTTTGTTCAAAAACTTAGTAACAGAAAAACTTTTGTTTCGGTTTTTGTTACGGCAATATTTGCTCTTCATCCAATGCATGTAGAATCGGTGGCATGGGTATCAGAAAGAAAGGACGTTTTATATACTTTCTTTTTTATGATAGCATCAATCTTCTATCTTAATTACTTAAATGAAAAAAAATGGAGTTTTTATTTTCTTACGTTTCTATTTTTTTTCTTATCCGTCCTTTCAAAACCTGCAGCAATAATGTTTCCGTTTGTTATGCTTTGCCTAGATTTTTACTTGAATAAAAAAATAAATTTTAAAACAAATGTAGAAAAACTTCCATTTATAGTTGTTTCTATTATAATTGGAATTGTAACCATAAAAGTTCAGGATAAAGCAATTTCTGAAATTGAAATCATGTCCTATTTTCATCGTTTTGTTTTTGCATCGTATGCTTTTATGATGTATATAATTAAGTTCTTTTATCCTTATGATTTATCTACAGTTTATCCATATCCCGTAAAATTTCCAATAAAAGAATCATTGCCAATTGAATATTATTTTTCGGTGGTTTTTAATATATGTTTAGTTGCATTTTCACTCTTTAGTTTAAAAAAATCAAGATTATTTTCCTTTGGTTTAGCTTATTATTTTGTGATGATTGTTTTGGTGCTTCAATTTATCTCTGTTGGCTCAATGATAATGGCAGAAAGGTATACTTACGTTCCATACATTGGAATTTCATTTGTGTTGTCCGTTTATTTAAATAATTATTTAGAGCAAAAAAACAAATCTGCAAACAAGCAAATTGTTTATGGTATAATAATATTATTCTTTGGAGTACTTTCTTACAAATCTTATGCATTAAATAAGGTTTGGAAAAATTCAGAAACTTTATTTTCCAATGCCATAAAAATTCATCCGGATAAAGCAGAAGTTGCATATAAAAATAGAGGAAACCACTATGCAAGAGTTTTAGGTGAATATGAATTGGCAATAAAGGATTACAATAAATGTTTAGAGATAAATCCTTTAAATGCAACAGTGCTTAGCAACAGAGGCAATGTGTATGGCCTATTAAAAGACTACAAATCTTCTATTAGAGATTACACACTGGCATTAAAAATTGAAAACAATAATTTAGAAGCTCGAATAAACCGCGGAATAACATACACATTAAACCAAGAGTATAACCACGCTATTACAGACTTTGAATTTGCAAAATCTTTAGATTCTAAAAACGAATTGATTGATTCCAATTTAGCTTTTGCTTTTTTAAACAATAAAGAATATCAAAAATCTATAGACTTGTATCAATCTCTAATTGATAGAAACAATCAAAATCCAGATTATTATTTTAAACAAGGAGTTGGATTTTTTAACATACAAAATTTTGAAAAAGCTGCTGAAGCTTTTACCAAAACAATAAATTTAAATTCAAATTTCGAGAATGCATTTTTATATAGAGCTCAGGCATATAAAATGAAAGGCGAGATTAATTTGGCATTGCAAGATGCGATGATGGCAAAAAAACAAGGTAACAATGCAGATGCATTAATAAGAGAATTAGAATTAAAAATTAATTAGTTTACAACTAATTTACTTTTAACTCGTTTTAGCTCAAAAACTATAATGTAGCTTACAATAGACATCAATATCCAGGAACCAACTTTGCCTGAATCTACCACAGTCCAGTTTTGATGTTGGTATGAATATTTCCATGCTCCAAAAAAAGTTGCGATGTTTTCAGCCACCCAAATAAAAAAACCAATCAAAAACATAGAGAGTACAACCGGCATTTTAAATGTAGTTGTTTGTGGAGTAAAGAGAATAGTTGATTTAAAATAGACAACTATTACAATTAGAAACAAAATCCACCTAAAATCATACATATAATGATGAGTAAAAAAATTAAAATATATTAATGCTGCAATTAAAATTGATATAAATTGATTGGGTTGTTTATCAATTTTTAAATTAAACCAATGCCAAGCCTGACACATATAACTTGCAACACTGGCATACATAAATCCTGAATAAAGTGGTACTCCAAAAAATTTTGTGTAAGCCTCTTCAGGATAAGACCAAGATCCTTTGTGCACTTTAAATAGTTCCATTGCTATACCCAAAAAATGAAATAAACAAATAACTAACAATTCGTTTTTTGATTCTAACTTCCATCTTACCATAAAAAACTGAAAAACAACACAAACTATCAATAAGAAATCGTATCTATAAATTATCGAAAATTCAAGCTTGCGACTTATTGCCAAAGTCAAAAAAATGAAGGCTGGAAAAAAACATGAAAGAATGTTCTTTATTCCGAAAAATAAAAGCGATTTAAAATATCTTTTTACGAAATAAATCAATTTAAAATTCAATAAATATTGGACAATGGTCACTAATTTTTCTGGCTTCTTTTATATCAGCAAAGGCCTTGTAGAAATGGATGATTCCCGACTTTGTAACTTTAAAAAATTGAGAATTGTAGAAAAAATTATCGTACTCACTAGCTAAACAATCATCGTTTATACATTTCTGTCGCAGTGATGTTTTTTGACCTACTAGTGAAGATTTGTATCCCATTTTTTTTAATGGATTAAATACCGAATGAGACTGCGGACAATTAAAATCACCACAAAAAATCAAATTTAAATTTGGATATTCAGTGGGCAAAAACTTAAAATATTTTATTTCCCTTTCCGGTTGTTTTGATTTAGTTATTGCGTGAAAATTAACCAAGGTAAAAACAACATCTTTGCCTTTAAAAGTGCATATATATGGTTCTCTATCTATTTCTAGTGCGAATTTTTTTTCTAAAAAAGGTTCTCCAATTAGTTTAACTGAACTCGTTTTCCAAATAAAAGCATAGCGTTCGCTTTTGTATGCACTGCCAGTTGTGACATCGCTTACACTATAATCCCACTTACTACCTAATCGATTTAGTTTATCAGATAATAAGGCAATAGCCTTTGCACCGCCCTCACCAGCAACCACCTCCTGTATTGCGATAACATCATAATCATTTATAGTTTTTGCGATAAATTCTAATTCAAACCCATTTTTACTGTTACCAATGTCTTTAATATTCCAACTGCAAACAGAAATTGCACAAATACAATTGCTGATTAAAAGACAACATAAAAATATAAGAAATAAAAATTTATTGTAATAAACTTTTACTGATTTTTCACACATAGTAATTGTTGTTTGTGTAAAACATTTATAAATTAGTAAGATAAGATTATGGTTCCCACAGCTCAATTTTGTTACCTTCTGGATCAAGTATATGTATAAATTTGCCGTACTCATATACTTCAATTTCATCACAAATTGTAACTCCTTCTTTTTTTAATTCTACCACAAGTTCTTCCAAATTTTCTACTCTGTAGTTTATCATAAACTCTTTGGAAGAAGGTTCAAAATATTTTGTTGCTTCAGAAAACGGACTCCATTGAGTTGAACCTTTTTCTTCGGGCTTATCCTCCTTTCTCCATTCGAATGTTGTTCCGTACTGATCGGTATTTAAGCCTAAATGTTGCTTATACCATTCTTTGATTGTCTCGGGATTTTTACATTTAAAAAACACACCGCCAATTCCTGTTACTTTTTTCATCATTAAATTAATTAAAATTTTTAAAACTTATTTAAGTGGTCTTTGAACATATCTTTATGCACCATAAAATCCATTATTTTTAACTTAATGTAATCTTCATGAAAAAAATAATACCCAAAGTTTTTACTTTCTTTTGAGCAATTTCTGCTTCCTGCTCCTGAATCTTTAATTAAGTACCAATCTTCACCTTCTATTTCTTTAAATCCAACCAAGTGCATACCATGATCATCGGTGGTTGTTTTATTAGAAAACCTCAATTGTCTTGCATATTCATCAATGTATTCGCTGGGTATATCATAAGTAGGAACAACAGCAGCATTGCTCCAAGAATCAAAACCAGACTCAGAGGTATCACCACCAATACAAACGGTATAGCCATTACGAATAGATTTTTTTAATACATCCATGTAAACTTCTAGAGGAACATTATAATAATCGGCACTGTGCCACCAATTGTCTTCTACTTTATATTCTGCTTTTTTCCAATAAGATTCAGAAACCAGTGACATAACATCAATGTAATCGTCAGGAACTAATTTTAAAACATCTTTTAAATACTGTTGTGGTGAAATTTCCTTTCCGTCGACCTTAACAGTCTTTGGAGGCTGCCCCATGTAAAAATCCATAATTGATTTTATGGTAGAAATAGTTAATTCCCTGTTCCAAGAATTACTTTGCTTAACAGACTCTAAATAAGCTTTCATTTCATCTACCATTTTTTTATGGTTATGATAAGATTGGCCGTTTTTCATACCAGTATAAGCATCTAAAGGTACTGCCCCGTATTTTTTAAAAATTCTAGTAACTGCATTAGCTTCAGAACCTTCGTCGAACAATGAATTACCTCTTTCGTCAACAAATCTCATTGCTTTTTCTACGTATTCCCAATAAGCAGTGTACATTTCAGAAATCTTAACCTGCTTTTTTGTAATTCTATACACCTCGGTTTCAAAAAAAGAAGTTGTAGAAAAAGACCAACACGTTCCTGTTGCACCCTGACTAATTGGATCATTCTTCCAATATCCAGTAAATTCATCTACTGATTTTGGAACAATTCTGTTGCTTAAATCAATTTTATAGGCGGTTCTTTTAGGTAATTCAGTTTTAGTTTCTTCAAAATCTTCTATACCCCTTAATATATTTTTTTCGTAAAACCCTTTGTCCAGCTCTTTAAAATACCCCTTGTCTTTTGTCTGTTTTTGCTGCGCTAAGGTTATAAAAGGCAGTACAAGAGCCATCAAATTAATCAGTAAAATCTTTTTCATCAATTTTGTTTTTTAGAATTTTTAAAATAAAGCTTTGAGTATATTTGTACAAATATATTTTTTTTGATGTTGCAAGTAAAATCTTTTGTATTTAATCCTTTTCAGGAAAATACCTATGTACTGTTTGATGAAACTAATGAAGCTGTTATAATAGATGCTGGCTGTTATAGTATTAGTGAATTTAATCTATTAAGAGATTTTATTGCAAGCAAAAAGCTTGATGTTAAACATTATTTAAATACACATTGCCACATTGATCACATTCTTGGAAATATTTTTGTTTGCAAAGAGTATAATTTAAACCCTAAATATTCTGAAGAAGAAGTTCCAGTTTTTAATTCAGGAAATAATGTTGCTAAACTGTATGGATTAAATTATATAGAAGGTCCAATGTGCACAGATTTTATTAGGGAAGGCGACACAATAAATTTTGGAAATACTTTATTAGATTTAATTCATTTGCCAGGACATTCTCCGGGGAGCATTGGATTTTATGCTCAAAGCAATAAGGTTATAATTTGTGGCGATGTTTTATTTCAGGGTTCAATAGGAAGAACAGATTTACCCTTGGGAAATCATGAAGATTTATTACTGAGCATACAAACCAAATTATTTACTTTGCCTCACGAAGTAAAGGTATATTCAGGCCATGGTAACGCTACAAGCATTGGCGAAGAAATTAAGTACAATCCATTTTTCAACTAAAAGAACATGCCAACAGTTTTAATAATTGACGACGAAAAAGCCATAAGAAATACATTAAAAGAAATTTTAGAGTATGAAAATTTTAAAGTAGAAGAAGCTTTAGACGGTAAAGATGCCTTGCAGAAAATAGAAAAATTAAAACTTGATTTAATTCTTTGCGACATAAAAATGCCAGGCGGAATGGATGGCTTAGAGCTTTTGCAAAAATTTCAAAAGCAAATACCTGAAACTCCTGTAGTTATAATTTCGGGGCATGGAAATATTGAAACTGCGGTGGAGGCCGTAAAAAAAGGAGCTTATGATTTTATTCAAAAACCTCTTGATTTAAATAGGTTGCTTGTTACAATTCGCAATGCAATGGACAAATCGAGTTTAGTTAGCGAAACAAAAGCTTTAAAGAAAAAAGTTTTTAAAACCTCCGAAATGATTGGAGAGAGTAAAGCTATCAATGGAATTAAAGAGATTATAGAAAAAGTTGCACCAACAGATGCCAGAGTTTTAATTACAGGAGCAAATGGTTCAGGCAAAGAAATGGTGGCCAGATGGATTCACGAAAAAAGTCAAAGGTCAGCATTTCCGCTAATTGAAGTAAACTGTGCAGCAATTCCATCTGAGTTAATAGAAAGTGAATTGTTTGGTCACGAAAAAGGTGCTTTTACTTCTGCAATAGCCACAAGAAAAGGGAAATTTGAGCAAGCAGAAAGTGGTACATTATTTTTAGATGAAGTGGGCGACATGAGCCTTTCAGCCCAAGCAAAAGTATTGAGAGCACTTCAAGAAAATAAAATTACAAAAGTAGGTGCAGATAAAGATATTAAAGTTAATGTAAGGGTTGTTGCAGCAACAAACAAAGATTTAAAAAAGGAAATAGAAAACGGAAACTTTAGAGAAGATTTATTTCACCGTTTAAACGTAATTCCAATAAACGTTCCTTCTTTGGACGAACGAAAGGAAGATATTCCATTGCTCGTAAATTACTTTTTAAAATTAATTTGCGAAGAACATGGCATCGCAACAAAAAATATTTCTGCAGATGCAGTAAAACAACTTCAAAAATATAGTTGGACAGGAAATATTAGAGAACTTAGAAATGTAATAGAACGATTAGTGATACTATCTGATAAAACAATTACAGAAAAGGACGTTTTAAATTTTGCAGGGAAGGCATAATTGTTTTTGAATTTATAGAAACAAAAAAGCCACAATTAAGTGGCTTTGTGATTCCGATTGGATTCCCTGCCTGCCGGCAGGCAGGGAACCAATTAAACTTCGTGATTTGTTTCTGACCATTTTTTTTTAATTAGCTCCTTGCCTGAACCACCTTTTAAATATTTCTCCCTAATTCTTCCTTCCGTTCTATTGGTGAACTCTTCATAATAAAACAACTTCCATGGTGAATAATAGGCTGTTGACTTTACCTTTGATGAATTATGCTCCAGCAAACGCCTCTCCAAATTATCTGTCATTCCTACGTAAAATCTAAGACTTATTTTTTCACTTACTAAAACATAAACTTTTATCATTTTTTGGTCATTAAAAAAGCCACAATTAAGTGGCTTTGTGATTCCGATTGGATTCGAACCAATGGCCTACTGCTTAGAAGGCAGTTGCTCTATCCAGCTGAGCTACGGAACCATTTTCTTATTATAAAAAAAGTTTAAAGTTTAAAGACAATTTAAGTTGCTTGACCCAAATCAATAATAAACTTTAAACTTTAATGTCGGGGCGGCAAGATTCGAACTTGCGACCTCCTGGTCCCAAACCAGGCGCGATAACCGGACTACGCTACGCCCCGTGCTATTTATTTTAGCGGGTGCAAAGGAAAATAAAAAAATCCTATTAAGCAAATAATTATTCACTAAAATCCAATACCAAAACGCAAGGACAATGGTCAGAGTGTTTTGCATCTGGAAGTAAATAAGCATCACAAATTTTAGCTTCCAAAGGTTTACTCACTAAGTTATAATCTATACGCCACCCTAAATTTTTACCTCTTGCTCCTGCCCTAAAGCTCCACCAAGTATATTGCTTAGGTAATTGATTTATTTTTCTGAAAGAATCTACAAACCCCGATTCTAAAAATTTATCAAACCATTCTCTCTCTTCAGGAAGAAATCCTGAACTATTGGCATTTGAATTAGGATTGTGAATGTCTATTGCTTTGTTGCAAATGTTGTAATCGCCACTCACAATTAAATTGGGAAATGTTCTTACCTGTTGTTGAATATAATCCAAAAAAAAGTTGAGCCAAACCATTTTAAAAGCTTGCCTTTCATCTCCGCTTGAGCCAGAAGGGTGGTAGGCATTTATAATTGAAAAATCTTTAAAATTAATTTGTATTACTCTTCCTTCTTTGTCATACATCTCATTTCCACAACCAAAAATTACTGTCTCTGGATTTATTTTAGAAATAATACCAACACCACTGTATCCTTTTTTTTCTGCAGGAAACCAATTACAAACAAAACCTAGCTCCGTAAATATTTTTTGATCAATGCTTGCTAAATCGGCCTTTATTTCTTGAAAACAAACAACATCAGGATTTTCGGAAATTATCCAATCTATTAAACCTTTAGAAACAGCAGACCTTATGCCATTTACATTGTATGTTACTATTTTTATTCTACTCATTTTATTTCTTGACACAATTCTATTAGTACTCCGTTGCTTGACTTTGGGTGGATGAAACAAATTAGTTTATTGTCTGCTCCTTTTTTGGGTTCATTGTTTAATAAGATGTATCCTAAGTCTTGCAGTCTTTTCATCTCTGCATATATATCGGTTACATCAAAAGCTATGTGATGAATTCCCTCTCCCTTTTTCTCAATAAATTTATGAATTGCACTTTGCTCAGATGTTGGCTCCAATAATTCTATTTTACTCTCACCAATTTTAAAAAATAGAGTATTTACAAATTCGCTTTCAACCGATTCTTTTTTATAGGCATCAACTCCTAAAATATCTTGAAATACTTTTTGTGAGTTTTCTAAACTTTTTACTGCAATTCCTAGGTGCTCAATTTTATTTTGCATAGAAAAAAAAAGGCTCTTGTAGAATTACAAGAGCCATATTTTAAAGGTTAGTATTAATTATTTTTTATTGAATTTTTCTCCGGTTGTATTATCAAAGTTAATATAGTATGTGCCTTTTTTTAGGTTTGAAACATTTATATCAACATTTTCTCCTTTAACCATTACAGTTCCAAAAGAATCAAAAATTTCGAATTTAGTTTTGTCGCTAAAAACAATTTTATCTTCAACTTTTTCTTTATTAATTTCCATTTTAACAGGAGCAGTAGTAGAACGATATTTTACAGGTGGATCAAAATAACGTGGTCCGTTTACATCCACTTGCTTAATTCTAATTTTATTTTCTCCAGAGTGTGGCGTATATTTTACTGAGTAAAAAGCTCCTTCCATTCTACCTTTTCCTTCTATTTCATCTACTTTTACCCACTTGTTCCAACGATATTGCTCAACAATAAATGGTAATTTTCCTGACTCACCTTTGGTTGACCATGAGAATGTACCGTCTTTGTTAACTTTTGCTGATTGTGCAACAATTTCGCAAGTGCTTCTTACTTTTAAATCTTCAGGATTTACAACTTTTGCTTTACATTCTCCTTTAGAATTTAACTTAACAACCACTTTTTCTCCTAAAGCTAATTTTAATGCAGACAAATCTATTTCAAATGAACTTGATTGTACTTCGTCTGTAGTTGGTTTTCCGTTTACTACTACTTCATACACGCAAAAACCAACACCGCCCTCGGCAAAAGGATTTTGAACATACAAATTTTTTCCTTGATATGTTCCTTCAACAGTTATAGTTCCTGCAATTGAGTTTGAACTAAAAACCAAAAAAGAAAAAGCAATTGATAAATATTTTTTCATAGGAGAAACCAATTCTAGGTTACAATTAGATTTATTGCAAGTTTACTAATAATCTTTTTTATTTTCAAAATTAATAATTTTAGGCATCCAATTCACCGGCAATTACGTTCATACTACTCATTGTAAGTATTGCATCAGAAAGCAATCCACCTTTAATCATTTCGGGGTAAGCTTGATAATATATAAAACATGGTCTTCTAAAGTGTAATCTATATGGGGTTCTTCCACCATCGCTCACTAAATAATATCCTAATTCTCCATTAGCTCCTTCTACACAATTGTAAACTTCACCTTTGGGAATTGTAGATTCTCCCATTACTATTTTAAAATGATAAATTAATGCTTCCATGTTGTTGTACACTTCTTCTTTTGGCGGCAAATAAAAATCAGGAACATCGGCATGAAACCCACCATCACTAGGCATTTTTTGGATAGCTTGTTTAATAATGGAAATGCTCTGTTTCATTTCTTCCAATCTTACCATAAATCTGTCGTAAGTGTCGCCTTGAGTGCCTACTGGAATGGTAAATTCAAAATCCTGATAGGATGAATACGGTGTCATCACTCTCACATCATAATCAACTCCTGCTGCACGTAAATTAGGACCCGTAAAACCATAATTCAAGGCTCTCTCTGCTGAAATAGGCCCGCAATTAATTGTTCTGTCCATAAAAATTCTGTTTCGCACCAACAGATTTTCAAATTCTTCTAATGCTTTTGGAAAATTATTCACAAACTTTTCGATTTTTTCCCACACCTTGTTGCTCCATTCTCTCTCAAAACCTCCTATTCTGCCTATATTGGTTGTGAGCCGTGCGCCACACATTTCTTCAAAAATTTCGTAGATGTGTTCTCTTTGTTGAAACAAATATACAAAGCCTGTAAGTGCACCAGTATCTACACCAATTACTGCATCGCATACTATGTGATCGGCAATTCTAGAGAGTTCCATTAAAATTACTCTCATATACTCTACTCTTTTTGGAATTTGAGCGCCAATAAGTTTTTCAACAGTAAGGTGCCAACCTACATTGTTTATTGGCGAAGAGCAATAATTTAATCTATCTGTAATTGGTGTAATTTGGTTGTAAGGACGGCGCTCTGCAAGCTTTTCAAAAGCACGGTGTATGTAACCAATAGTAGGTTGGGCATCCATAATAATTTCACCATCCATTTTAAGAATGTTCTGAAATATTCCGTGTGTTGCAGGATGTGTTGGCCCAAGATTTAGAATTGAATATTCTTTTTCTTGCGAAGGAATAATTATATCGGTATTGTTTTTTTCCAATTGACTCATATTTCTATTTTATCTGCCAAACATTGCATCGTTTTTATCTTTTCTGCTTTGATCTTCTAATGGAAATTCTTTTCGCAGAGGATGTATAAGCATGTCTTCCATGTTTAAAATTCTGGTTAAATTAGGGTGACCTTTAAAGTGTATTCCAAAAAAATCAAAAGTCTCTCTTTCCATCCAATTTGCCCCGGAGTATAAATCTACTATGCTGTCTACGTATGAATCATGTGTAGAAAAAAATATTTTTAAACGTATTCTGTGATTCTTGTAAAAATTATGCAAGTGATAAATTACTCCTAAATCTTCTTTGTTTTCTGGCAAATGAATTCCGGTTAAGTCGGTTAAAAAATTAAAGTTTGTTTCAGAATTATCTTTTAAAAACTTAATTATTGCGTAAATTTTATTTTTGCTTACTGTTACGGAAAGCATACCATAAGATTCTTCGGCACTTTTTATGTCGTCAGAAAAAACTTTGATAAGTTCTTCCAACACTTTTTTATTTAGTTCGTTTTCCACTTCTAAAATATTTTATTTTCCTGATTCAAAACCATAAGATTCCATCAACGATTTGTAATCTTCGGAATACCTGCGGCGTGATGATTCGTTTTGAACCAATTCGTGTATTTTTAAAACACCGTCTATTACTTGTTCAGGTCTTGGGGGACAACCCGGAATGTAAACATCAACAGGAATAATTCTGTCTATGCCTTGTAAAACGCTATAAGTATCAAAGATGCCGCCACTACTGGCACAAGCACCCATAGACAAAACCCACTTAGGTTCTGCCATTTGCTCATAAACTTGCCTTACAATTGGCGCCATTTTTTTTGAAATAGTTCCCATTACCATCAGTAAATCTGCTTGGCGAGGAGAGAAACTTAATCTTTCTGAACCATATCTTGCCAAATCGTAATGAGCTCCCATGGTAGCCATAAATTCTATACCACAGCACGAGGTTGCAAAAGGCAAAGGCCAAATAGAATTCTTACGAGCTAAGCCAACAGCATCATCCAATTTTGTAGCAAAAAAACCTGCACCTTCATGTCCATCAGGCATTTTGGCAAGGCTAACTTTTTTATCGGTAATTTCCATACTATTTAAAATTTTAAACTATTCCCATTTAAGGGCACCTCTTTTTATGATGTAAAAAAATCCAAGTAATAAAACCCCCATAAACGTGAGCATTTCAAGAAATCCAAACATTCCTAAACTCTTAAAATTAACAGCCCATGGATACATAAAAATTACTTCAACATCAAAAAGCACAAACAATATTGCAACTAAAAAATACTTAATTGAAAACGGAATTCTGGCGTTGCCTTGTGATTCTATTCCACATTCAAAGGCTTCTAACTTTAGCTTTGATTTTCTTTTTGGGCCAAGGTAATGTGTTGCAAGCATTGTAGTAATTACGAAACCTACTGCTACCACCATCATTAAAACTACTGGTAAATAATCTAATAATCCTCCTGTTGAATTCATAGTTAAACGTTAAACACTAAAAATATTTTTATGTTTGTATAAGTATTGGTTACAAATGTAATTATTTGTTTGATTGAATTTAAAACACAAACCTATATTTTTTTAAAATTTAATAAACTATCTTAAAGTTGCTCCTGCTTCTTTTTCAAATGCTTCTTTGAGTTTATTCATAGTGGACGCAATTTGTTTTTCGGTTAACGTGCCGTTTTCGTCTTGCAAAGTAAAACTTAGAGCGTATGATTTTTTATTGACATCCATTTTTGTTCCCATGTAAACATCAAAAATATTTACCTCTTTGAGCAATTTTTTTTCAGTTTTAAAGGCAATTTCCTTTAATTTTATAAACTCCAAATTTCTATCTATTTCCAAAGCAAAATCTCTTCTAACAGCAGGAAATTTGTTAAGTTCGGTGAAACTTAACTTTTCGGAAAAATACACCACAAATTTCTCCCAATCTATTTCGGCATAAAACACCACTTGTTTAATATCAAAAGATTTTAAAATGCTTGATTCTACCTCGCCTACTGAGCTCAATAGTTGATGTCCAAAGTTATAGGATATACCCTTGTTGCCCCAAAATTCGTTGAGCGGAATTGTGTGAATTGATTTTTGAGGTAGAAAATTTAACAGTTGTTCCATCAAAGATTTTAAAACATAGAAATCGGTTTTTGCTGTTTTTTCTTTCCAATTTTCTGCAAAACAATTTCCTGTTATACAAATTGCTAAAATTTCTTTTTCATGGTATCCACTTTCTGTTTTTTCGTACACTTTGCCAAACTCAAACAATTTTAAATCGTTTTGTTTTCTATTTATATTGTAAGACAAAGACTGCAAGCAACCAAAAATTAAAGATGTACGCAGCACATCCTGTTCGCTGCTGAGTGGGTTTACTATGTTTATTTTATTTGCTTCTTTTTGTACATGAAATTTATTGATAAACTCAGAAGATGACAGCGAAAGATTCATGGTTTCAAAAAAACCCTTTGCAATAAGAGAATCAGAAATTTTATCTTTGAGTTTTGAATATTTATTGTTGGAAGAATTAGGTACAGAAACATTAAAATATCCTTTTTCTCCAATGTTATCGTATCCGTATATTCTTAATACTTCTTCAATAACATCTGCAGGTCTATTAACGTCTACCTTTGAAGTTGGAATTTTTACTACGTATTTGTCGTCGATTTTTGAGAAATCAAATTCCAGCGATAAAAATATTTCTTCAATTACAGCTGAACTTAGCTCTACTCCTATTAAAGAATTTATTTTTTGTTTGCTAATTTCTATTTCTTGTTTCTTTACCGGGTGAGGATAACTATCAATTGCAGAATAATTTTCTTGTGCATTTGCTATTTCTTTGAGCAATTGAACTGCTCTATTCAACGCAATTATTACCATGTTTGGGTCAGTACCCCTTTCGAATCTGAAGGATGAGTCCGATTTTAATGAATGAAATTTAGATGATTTTCTAACAACCACTGAATCAAAAAAAGCACTTTCCAAAACAATTTTTGTAGTTGTTGAATTTACTCCAGAATCTAAACCTCCCATAATTCCTGCAATGCAGAGGGCATTTGAACTGTCGGCAATAACAACATCGTTTGTTGTAAGTTTTCTTTGAGTACTGTCTAGCGTAATTAATGTTTCATTTTCATTTGCTCTTCTAACTTGTAATGTTGAATCCTGTATCTTGTAAAAATCAAATGCATGCAGAGGCTGGCCTGTTTCTAACATTACAAAATTTGTAACATCTACAACATTGTTTATGCTTCGCAATCCTACTGACGATAGTTTGTTTTTTAACCATTGTGGAGACTCCTTTACCTGAATATTTTCTAGCACAATTGCACAGTATCTTTTACAATTAGATGTTTGATGAACATTTATTTTTAATGGTGAAGGTGGCAATGAGGAAATTTCTTGATCGACTTTAAAAAGAAGTGTTGAATCTACTTGATTTCTTAACTTAAGCAATGATTTTAATTCTTTTGCTACGCCCAAATGAGAAATGGCATCAGAACGGTTTGGCGTTAGACCAATTTCAAAACAATAATCGTTTTCGATTCCAAAAATTTCGGCCGCAGGTTTTCCTATTTCAGTTTCATTGGGCAAAATTAAAATTCCATCGTGCGAATTTCCAATGCCTATTTCATCTTCTGCACATATCATTCCCTCGGAAACAGCACCTCTAATTTTAGATTTTTTTATTTCGAATGGTTCTCCTACCAAAGGATATATTATGGTTCCAACTGTTGCAACTACAACTTTTTGACCTTGCGCCACATTTGGAGCACCACAAACGATGTTTAGAATAGTATTGTTTCCAACGTCAACAGTGGTAATAGAAAGTCTATCAGCATCCGGATGCTTTTGGCAACTGAGCACTTCCCCAGTAACAAAACCTAGCAATCCACCTTTTAAAGATTGCCAAGGTTCAATAGATTCCACTTCTAAGCCACTTGAGGTAAGTAAGTCAGAAATTTCTTGTGGTGTTTGATTAAATTCTAAAATTGTTTTTAGCCAGTTATAGGAAATTTTCATTAAATAATTTGATTGGCTTCAAAAGTAATGATATTCTTTAATTTAGAATATCAATTAGAATATCTGAAGTAGAATTTATTGTATAATTTTACTACTAAAGAGTTACCAAACAAACTGCAGCTATTGCCAAGTAATACTATTAAACCATTATTTTTGAATTAACATATGATTTTTTTCTCACCCTTGTCATTTATAGTTTAATTAGTTGAGCCTCAAAAAGTCGTTTTGTAATTTTTTCAATTGGGCTTTGCCC
>JBAXQC010000030.1:0-31065 GCA_037131955.1 Bacteroidota bacterium | reverse complement strand
CTTTTAAAGATTTAGAAAAGAGGTTGCAGAAATTAGAGTTGATTATTGGGAAGTAATTAGTTGAGCATCAAAAAGTCATATTTGGATTGTTTTCATTGGGCTTTGCCCAAACCCATTCACTTCTTTGTCTTGAAACAAAGAAGTAAACAAGAAATTCGCCGCGGCGAACAAGGCTTCATTTTATCTTTTCCTCCTTTGTCGGAATTATTTTCGCTTGCAAAATTGCGACCTTTTGGGCGATTTTCGAGGCAAGCTCTCAACTTCCCAAAAGGTTCCCGCATTTTGCTGCACAAAAATAACCAGATAAAATGAGGCCGTTTTTCGCTCCGAAAAAATATCATGTTTTTAATAATTTTGACATGAAAACGGTAGATTTAAATCCTATATTTTCATCCACATCAATTAATTCTATTGAGCTTAAGAGAATTTGAGGTTCGACTAGATAAAAATTGGTGCTAGTAAATGTTAAGTAAAAACTAAAACTTATACCTTACATGTATTTTAGCTTCGCTTCTTAATGGACCCTTGCTTTCGTTTAAGGTTCCAAAGTTTAAATAGGTAGCCCCTTGATAGTATGTTTGAGAATACCTTACCCAAATTTCGAAATTTTTGGAAATGTCGTAGTTTATTAAAAAATAAAAACGTTGTCCTTTTCCTATGAGCGAAGGAAACGAAAAAGAATACGGCACATCTGTTTCGAGCATAAATACTCTTGCATCGAAATCTGGAGCATCAAAGATTGCATACCTTACGCTTCCCGACCATTTGCTCCCTTGTTTTTTGTAGTTTACATCTTGATAAAATAAAAATGCTTTTGCTTTTACATCACCCGGAAATACACTGTTGAACTCAAGTCTGTTTTTTAATCGAACATTGGGAGTAAGTGTATAAACAAAATTAAATCTTATGTTTTCTTGTGAAACTGCAAATTGTTCGTCAATGCTTAATTCGTTAGTTCCGGGAGTATTTCTAGGCTTTACTCTTTTTCTGTACCTGGCATTAAGTTGAACTTTTTTTGTAGGCGACCAATCTGCCAATACAAGCCAATCGTAGCCTTGGGTTGGAGCATCTACTCTATATTTTAAATAGGGGAATTCAAATCTATCTAGGTAGCCCGAAATTGTGACAGATTGAATGGGTTTAAAATTAAAGCCAGTAATAAACCCTTTTTCATTTTGTGTTCCTATGGATTCGCCAAAACCTCTGGTGTAAATGGCTTGGTATTCTTTGTCGTAATTTCTATACACCATGTGAATAAAAAACTTAGGGTCTAATGTGATTAATGCACCCGAAACTAAGGCTCTTCCTCCATTAGAGCTTTGAGCAGCTTCGCCGTAGCAGTTTAGGTTTTTATACACATAATTAAAATCAACCCCAATGTTTGAATTTTGATTGCCAGAAAAATTGTAGATGTTGTAGAGCTGCGTACTGGGCAAAAAATTTCTGTTGTAGTTCATTGTAACGGCTGTTAAACCCACATTAAATCGTCGAGATTTATAAGAAACGTTACCTCCTAACACTGTTTCTTTTAAACTCCTTCGGTCTTGAAGTTCTCCGGGAGTTCTATGAAAACCCGTTAACTGAAAGGATGTAAATTCATCGGCAGATAAAAGATTAAGAGTATCACTGCCTGCTGGCACATTTGCATCTCTAAATTTTTGAGAAGCAATGATACTTGCCTCTACATTTTTTACTACTTGATAAGTAATTCCAACCCCTCTAAGAAATTGATTTTCATTGATGGAATTGTATCCTCTAATTCCTTTGGCGCTTCTTTTAAATTGAATAATATCGGTTGTTTTGGCGTATGCTAAATCTGTCCAAAGAACAAGCCCTTGACCAAACTGAGCTCTAAAATCGCCAACAGCAATTGCCTTAAAATTTTTTATTTCCTTTAAATAGACGTATCCGCTATAAAAATCGAAACCTTGTTTTTGCGAACCTTTAAAAAACTCTTCACCTTGGTCTTTCTCTCCGGTAAAACCCCATTGAACTTTGTTTCCATAATTAAATCTGTACCTGGTAAAATTTCTATACGGATTCCCTAAGTATCGGCTATTTGGTTTTGCCAATAGCAGTGAATCGCTGGCTTGCGAATAGCCCGTTTGATTTTCTAAAATTCTTTGAGTTCTTAGGTCTAAAGTGTTTTTTCCTCTTTTGAATAATTCTTTGAACGAGATATTTAAATTTTTAAAGTTGTCGTTCACGTAAACATAAGGAATGATTTTATCAATAACATCCAAACTAAATCCTTCTATTGATTGCAATTCATAAATCACCAATAGTTTTCCATTTTTTTTGAGGTGCACAAATAAATTATTTATTTGAATGTCTGATAAGAGTCCAAGTTCTTTTAATTCTTCGGGTGTGGTGTTGTTTAGGTTTATAGGATTTGTTTTAAAATTATTTAATACATCAATTAAATTGGTGTAATCCAAATCTGGATTATCTGTATTTTCTATAATGTTTTCGATGTTTTGTTCGATGTTGTTTTGTTGGTCTTTGCCACCCTGCGGTAGTTCTTGTGCAATAACAAGTATTGGACTAATAAGAATGAAAATAAAAAGTGAGAATTTATTTGACTTCATTATTGAATAGCCAAATATATTGATTTAAAGAAAATAAAGAAATTATATTAGAGGCAAAAAATGGATAAATAGAAAAGTGCTGTAAAAATAAAATTAAGTAAACTCGAATTATTTTGACTTTGTATTAAAAGCTAACTACTCTTTGTAAAATTCTTTTTTGCTTCTCTAAAATATTTTTGAGGAACAACCAACATTCCAAAATTTTCTCCCTGTTCTTTGCCCAAGTGTTTGTGATGAATTTTATGGGCCCTTCTGATTGCCTTTATGTAATCGTTGTCTAAATTTCGCAACCATTTAAAGCGTTGATGTATAATTACGTCGTGTACTAGGAAATATGCAAATCCATACAAGGCAATTCCAATTCCTACAAATAACCTAAAGTCACTGTTTATTATACCGGTAACAAAACAGTATGCACTTGGCACTGCAAATATCAAAAAGAAAGCATCGTTCTTCTCAAAAAACCCATCGTGACCTTGGTGGTGGTCTCTATGCAAATACCAAAGAAATCCATGCATCACAAATTTGTGTGTAAACCATGCCATAAATTCCATAAATATAAATGTGGCAAGTGTAATAAAAAGGTTAATTAGCATCTTAATTTATTGTTTGTTCTAATTTTTAAACACTTCAATTTGATAAAAGTTTTTTAGTTTTAGTCTCTTTTTTATATTGTTTTGTTCCAAAAAATTACGTTTGCAATTACAAAGAAAATAAATTGAATTATATAAATAAAGCCAGAAATTTTATTTTCAGATTTAAGGTTCATTGCCCTGAATAAAAAGAAAAAGAAAAAAGAAATAATAAACCAGGCTATGTAGTTTTTTAGTGGAGCAGTTTCTCCAAAGAAATTCCAATAATCGAGAACTGGGGCAACTCTCTCCATAAGGCCATCAAGTGCTACCATAAAAATGCCACCACATAAAGAAAATACTATATCGTTGGTTATTTTAAAATTGGATAAAATGTTTACGATACCTAAAACCAAAACCAGCCAATTGATACCAATAATTAGCGGAACATTTTTAAGTGAGAATCCCAGAGATTTACCATAATAATAGCTTCCAAATATTTTTCCACTTCCCACGCCAATCATTTCTATTGCAAACGAAGCGGCTATAACAAATAAGAAATATTTTATTTTGTTGGAATCTAAATTGGTTTCAAAAAGCAAAATAAAAATGAAGTTCATCAACAAAATCATAAATGAAAAGGGAAGAATTTTCTCAGGAAAAAAAATTAATCCGGCAATTCCAACTCCATAAAAAATGCTTAAAAATAATTTAGAAAGATTGGGTTTACTCTGAATTTTGGAGAGTGCAGAAATCATAAACTTCTTTTTAATCTTTTAAGAGCTTCAAAGGCATCTTCGTAATCTGGTTTTATTTGCATTGCTTGCGTATAAAAACTTTCGGCCGAAGAAAGATTATTCATTCTTTCGTAGGTAAGTCCTTTCATATAATATGCTTGCTCAAAATTTGGATCCAACTCTATTACCTTGTTAAAATAAGAAAGTGCAACTTTGTAATCGTTAATTGTTGTAAGATAAATTACACCCAAGTTATACCAAGTGTTTTTAAATTTAGGATTCAATTCTGTTGCTTTGGTGTAGTTGTTAATTGCTTCTTTTGTTTTGCCTTTTTGCTGAAAGTAAACGCCTGAGTTGTAATAAGGCTCAGCACTTTTAGGATTAATTGTTGACGCTGTTCTGTAATATTCTAAACACAGTGGATTCTTTTTTTGTCCGTATAAAATTCCTAATTGAATATAGGCATCAAAATAATTTTGGTCTATTTCTATTGCTCTTTGAAAGGCATAAATAGCTTTGCCCGTATCGCCAATTTCTTTTTGATTCATTCCAATTAAAAAAAGCACTTTTTTTTGATTTTTGTCTATTTCAAGAACCTTTCCAGCATAATCTAAGGATGTTTTATTTTGTCCTACAAATAAATACAATTCTGACATTTTTGATAATGCATCTAAATTAGTTGGTTCTATTTGCAAACATTTTTCAAGTGCAATTTTACATTTTCCAGAATTGTTTGTGAGCAAATGAATGTCTGCTGCAACTAAAAAATAGGCTGCTTTTGTTGTATCCAAATCTAAAGCTTGGTTTATATCTTCTGCTGCTTTACCAACATTTTTCTTGTCTAAAAAAAATACAGCTCTTTCGTACCAAGCGTCGGCATTTGTAGGATTGTTTTTTAATTTGGCATCAAGAATTGCTTGTTGTGGATTGGTTGAAATACTTTCCTTTGGCTCAGTTTTTTTTGATTTTGTTTGACATGAAAAAGAAACAAACAGTAAAGAAAATACTCCGATAAAAAGTGAAAAAAAATTGAATTTGTTTTTTGAAAAATACGACATAAATTTTTAGTTTTCAAGTTCAGATAGTTCCATCCATCTGAATGTTTTTAATTCTAAGTTTTCTTCTATTTTTTGAATCCTTGTGCTCCACTCTATCAGTTTTGAATGGTCTACATTTTCTGTTGATAAATTTTGGGTGAGTTCTTGTTTTTCTTTTTCCAAAACCTCAATTTCCTTTTCTATGGTTTGAAGTTCAAATTTTTCTTTGAAAGATATTTTGTTTTTCTTTTTTTGGATTTCAATTTTTTGGATTTCAATTTGTGAGTCTAAAGCTGTAACTTTTGTTTCTTGGTTGTTTTCTTTTTGTTGTTCTTTCCAAATTTTATATTCTCTGTAAGTGCCATTAAAATCTTTTATTATTCCATCGCCTTCAAAAACAAAAAGATGGTCAACCATTTTGTCTAAAAAATACCTATCGTGGCTCACAACCAATAAACATCCACCAAAGTTTTGAAGAAAATCTTCCAAGGTTGCAAGAGTCATTAAATCCAAATCGTTTGTTGGCTCATCCAAAATTAAAAAGTTTGGATTTTTCATTAAAATTGTCAACAAAAACAACCTTCTTTTTTCGCCACCACTTAGTTTTGAAACTAGTGAATATTGTTGATTTGCATCAAACCTGAACATGGTAAGCATTTGCGATGCACTAACTTTTGTTCCGTTTGCTAAAGGAATAACGTCAGCAATATCTTTCACTACTTCAATCACTCTTTTTTCATCGCAGTTTAGCAATCCTTGTTGCGAGTAATAGCCAAATACAATTGTTTCGCCAATGTTTACTTTGCCAGAATCGGGTTGTTCAATTCCCATGATCATATTTAGCAAGGTAGATTTTCCGGCTCCGTTTTTTCCAACAATTCCTATTTTTTCTCCTGTTTTAAACGTGTAATCAAAACCTTTTAAAATTAGTTTTTCGTCAAAAGATTTGTTTAGTTTTTTTAGTTCAATTACTTTCCCTCCAATCCTGTTCATTTTAACGGAAAGTTCAATTTCTTCTTGTGATTTTTTTACGGAAACTTTTTCCTTTAAATTTTCAAAAGCATCAATTCTAGATTTAGATTTTGTGCCTCTGGCTTTGGGCATTTTTCTTATCCACTCTAACTCTCTTCTGTATATGTTTTTTGCTTTTTCAGTTTCGCTTTTATCTGCAAGTTCTCTGGCAGATTTTTTCTCTAAAAAATACTCGAAATTGCCCTCGTAATTAAAAAGCTGACCATTGTCTAATTCAATTATTGAAGTGCAAACATTATCCAAAAAGTACCTGTCGTGTGTTACCATTAAAATAGTAAAATTCTCTCTTGAGAGGTACTGTTCCAGCCATTCTACCATTTCTTGGTCAAGGTGGTTCGTTGGCTCATCTAGAATTAAAAAATTTGGCTCACTAATCAATAATTTCGCAAGTGCTAATCTTTTCTTTTGTCCACCGCTTAAGGTTTTTATTTCTTGGTGAAGATTACCAATGTTTAATTTAGAAATAATTTGTTTTATCTTTTGTTCTATTTGCCAAGCATTTTCTGCTTCAATTTCATTGGAGAGTCTTACAATTTCATTTTCTAATTTTGTATTTATTCCTTTTTCTTCTATAGTCTCTAATAACAGCTCATATTCTTTGATCAGCGCAACAGCTTTTATTCCTTCGTCAAAAAGATAATTTACAACCAAGGTTTTTCCGTCCATTTCTGGATCTTGATTTAAGATGCCAATACTACTATCTTTTCTAAAAGTTACTTTTCCTTCATCGGGAATAATACTGCCTTTTAAAATGGAGAGTAAAGTAGATTTTCCCGAGCCGTTTGGTGCAATAAATGCAACTTTATCGCCCATAGAAATTCCAAAATTTATTTTTTGAAACAAATCTTTTTCTCCAAATGATTTAGAGAGGTTTTCAACCGAAAGTAAATTCAACTGGTTTATATTTTAAATTTTGTCCAGGTATTTGGATTTTATGATATTGTAATGATGTTCCCAATGTCCGGCAATAATATACACCAATGCTCTAACCGTTATTTTGTAGGTGTTTGCAATTCCCTTTTTGTTAAAATCTTCGGGTTGTAAACTTCTAAAAAGGGAGATGTTTGATTCTCTAATATTTCCAAATTCGTGTGCTAAATTATACAGTGTTCTTTTGTCAAAATTTCCATTTTTCACATAGGATACCTCATCAAATCCTGGTAATTCTTGATGATCGCCTCTGGCAAACCGCAATGCCCTGTATCCAAAAACTCTTTCTGCATCTGTAAGATGTCCCAACAACTCCTTTATCGTCCATTTACCTTCTTCATAAGCATAATTTTCTTTTTCTTCAGGAATATCTCCAATTAAAGACTGCATTTTTATTACTTGATTTTCGAGTGCCTTTATGCCATCATTTACATTTACAAGAGACACATAATACTCAAAATGTTTTGGATATTCTGTTGGTTTTGGTCTGGTCATGAAATTATATTTTTGTGCCGTATGCTAAATCTCCTGCATCACCTAGGCCAGGAACTATATAGGATTGAGCGGTTAACTCTTCGTCAACTGCACCTAACCAGATTTTAGAATTAGCTGGAAGTTTTTTTGTTACATAATCTACACCTGCAGCGCTGCCAATAGCGGCAACAACATGAACTTGTTTTGGAATTCCTCTTTTTAGCAAAGCTTGATACGCCAAAACAATTGATGTTCCTGTGGCAAGCATAGGATCAGAAAGTATCACCACTTTATCAGTTATATCAGGGCTTGAAAGGTATTCAACTGCAACCTCAAAAGAACCGTCTTTGTGGTGTTTGCGATAGGCAGAAATAAAAGCATTTTGTGCCTTATCAAAATAGTTTAACAAGCCTTGGTGCAATGGTAAACCTGCTCTTAAAATAGTAGCTAAAACAGGTTGATTAACTAGTAAGTTTTCATTTGAAATACCAAGTGGAGTGGTAACTTCTACTTGATGATAATCTAAATATTTACTTATTTCATAAGCAAAAATTTCACCCATTCTTTCTAAGTTTCGCCTAAATCTCATGCTGTCTTTTTGTACATTGATATCTCTAATTTCAGCTATAAATTGGTTGAATAAAGAATTGTTTTTGCTTATAATTTCTTGCATAGTTTTACAAATGGATGGTAAAAATAAAAAAACATTTTAATCGTAGAAAGATATTTTATATTATTGAATAATATTTTGGGACTTTCGTAAACATTCCATTAATTTATATTTTCTATCTGATTTTTTAAATGACTCAAACACAAGGGAACGAATTAAGTATTGCTGATTTTGCTTCAAAATTTATTAATAATACCAACAAGCATATTTTTTTAACTGGCAAGGCTGGATCAGGCAAAACAACTTTTTTAAAAACTGTTATTAAAAGCACATATAAAAATGCCGCTATAGTAGCCCCAACAGGAATTGCAGCAATAAATGCCGGCGGAGTAACTATTCATTCTTTTTTTCAAATTCCGCCAAGTGCTTTTGTGCCGCAAAAAGAAAATGAAAATAATCCACAGCTAAGAATATCAAGCTTTAAAGAATTACTCGAAAAGCACCGCATGGTTGGCAATAGAAGAAGTGTATTACAAAATTTAGAATTGCTAATCATAGATGAAGTAAGTATGCTCCGGGCCGACCTGCTGGATGCTATAGATAACATATTAAAAAGTGTAAGACGTAAGCCGCTTGAAGCATTTGGAGGTGTACAAGTTTTGTTTATTGGTGATTTACTGCAACTGCCGCCTGTTGTAAAAGACGATGAATGGAGTTTCCTGAAAAGATTTTACTCAAGCATTTATTTTTTTGATGCACTGGTTTTTAAAGAAAATAGCAGTAAACCAATTTATTTAGAACTGGATAAAATATACAGGCAACATGACATGGAATTTATATCGCTGTTAAATAATTTTAGAACCAACAACATCAACGAAGACGATATTAAACTGCTAAACGATCATTACAAACCAGATTTTAAGTCTACAAAAAATAACAAATACATTTATTTAAGTACCCACAATTATCAAGCAGATAAGATAAATCAGGAATCTTTGGACGAACTAAGAGAAAAGTCCTTTTTTTTTGATGCCGAAGTAAAGGATGATTTTGCCGACTATCTTTTTCCTGTTGAGCCAAGAATGGAATTAAAAAAGGGTGCTCAAGTAATGTTTGTAAAAAATGATCCAGATTTCCCTAAAAGATATTTTAATGGGAAAATTGCAACAATAAGTAAAATTGAAAAAGATTCAATTGAAGTAATGTTTGAGGAAAGCAATGAACCTATGCAATTGGATAAATTTACTTGGGAAAATATTACCTACAAACATAACGATACAACAAATGAAATAGAAGAAAACGTAGTTGGTACATTCACCCAATATCCAATAAAATTGGCGTGGGCAATAACAGTTCATAAAAGCCAAGGATTAACATTTGAAAAGGCAATTTTAGATTTAGGAAATGCATTTGCTCCGGGTCAAGTTTATGTTGCTTTGTCAAGATTAACCTCGCTAAAAGGATTGGTACTTACGTCAAAAATTAACTACACAAGATTGGCGAACGATGAAAAAGTTTTAAGCTATGCCGATAATAAAATAAACAAACAGGCTTTAGTAGAAATTTTAGAAAATGAACAGTTTGTATACATACAGAATTATTTGCTAGAGTGTTTTGATTTTAAGGAATTAAATATTCAGTTTCAACGACATCTAGAAACCTACTCAGACACCGGAAAAAAGTCAGTAAAAAATTTAAATTTTGATTTTGCAGTAGCTTTAAAAGATAAAATAAGTACACTAAAAGAAACATCAGATAAATTCCTTTCTTGGATAAACAACAATTTTTTAAATAGAATTGAGTTGGCAGATAAGTTGAGTACAAAAGTAATTGGAGCAAAGAATTTTTTTGAACCTAAATTCAAAGAACTTTCTGATGTGTTACAAAAGAAAATTGCAGAATTAGACAATGAAAAACGAACGAAAGAGTACCTAGAAGAACTATATAAATTAGATACCTTATGTTTTAGAAAAATTCAAATGATTCAAAAATCTAAAATTTTAGTTGAGTCGGCTTTTAATCCAATAGAAATAAAAGTAAACTTAGAAGAAATTAAAACTGTAAATGCCGAAAGGACTAATCAGCTAAAAGATGCCAATTATAGCGAACCAGATACAAATTCCAAAAGTTTTAAATACTCCAAATCTCCAAAAGAAAAAGCACCTAAAAAAGAAAAAATAGATACAAAGAAAGTTTCGTACGAATTGTATTTAAAAAAGAAAAGTATAGAAGAAATAGCCGCTGAAAGAAATTTAGCTGTTGGAACTATTTCTAACCATCTAAGCCATTACGTTGGATTGGGTTTAATACCTTTAAATAAGTTTGTAAAAAAAGACATTAGCAATAAAATAATTAAGCTTTTAAAATCGGATACTCAACTATTGAGCAAAGAGATTATCGAAAAATTCAACGGCAAAATCGGTTATGCCGAAGTTAATTTTGTAAGGGCATACTTTGACAACTGCAACAAAGAAGTGGTATAAAAGAAAAATTAATAAATTAATGTTTAATAATTTTTCCGTCTTCCATTTCAATTATACGATGAGTTTTGTTGGCAAATTCGTTGTCGTGAGTAACTATTAACAGTGTTTGATTGTATACTTCGGCCAATTCTTTAAAAATGTCAAAAACAATGTCGCTATTTTTTTTATCTAGGTTTCCGGTTGGTTCATCACCCATAATAATTAGCGGATCATTTATAAGTGCCCTTGCAATTGCAACCCTCTGCTTTTGGCCCCCCGAAAGTTGATTTGGTTTTTTTAGTGCCTCGTTCTGAATATCTAAAATTTTAAGTTTCTCGTAGGCTCTATTTTCTACTTCTTTTTCTGAGTACTTATTTAATTTTAAGCCCGGCAACATTACATTTTTTAGGACTGAAAATTCGTTCAATAAATAGTGAAACTGAAAAACAAATCCTATTTTTTGATTTCTAACGAGTGCCAACTCACCTTCTTTTTTGTTTTTCATATTTACTCCACTTATCAATAAATCTCCCTCATAATCGGTATCCATAGTAGATAGGATATAGAGTAAAGTGGATTTTCCACAGCCAGATTTTCCAATAATAGAGGCAAATTCGCCAGGGTTAAGCGAAAAATTTATGTCCTTTAAAACTTTTATAGTTATGGGGTCGTGAAATGATTTAGAAATATTTATTGCCTCCAGTACTTTCTCTTGCATGTTTACTTTCCTCTAATGATAAGAACTGGATCAATTTTACTTGCTTTTCGTGATGGAAAGTAACCAGCAAAATAAGTGGTGACAATAGAGAATACTGCACCAATAAAATAGAATTTTGGATTGTAATTTATTGGAAATGTTTTAATGGTAGGCAATGCAGGTGTATTAAAAGGTACATTGTCTATTACATATGATAAACCTGCTCCAAATACAAGTCCTAAAATACCACCAAAAATACCTATGCTTAACGCAATTGTAATAAAAATTTGATTTACATCATTCCCAGAAAATCCCGTTGCTTTTAATATTGCAATAGAATCCATCTTTTCATAAATCATCATATTTAAAATGTTGTATATCCCAAACCCTGCAACAATGAGCAATGTTATTCCTACTGCATAAGAAATAATTGTTCTTACAGTGCTTCCTGTTTCAAATTGAGAATTCGCTGTTTGAATATCTACTGCATCCAAATCATATAAAACAGAAAACTCACTAGATAGGCTTGGCGCTAACAAAATATCTTTTAATTTTACTTGGATATCGGTTATATAATTATTTGGAACTCCCAGTAATTTTTGTGTTGTTGCAATAGAGGCATAACTTTGAACCTTATCTACCTCCTGTATTCCTGATTGAAAATAACCTACAACTTTCATTTGCATTTTTTCTCCTTTGGATGTGGTAACTTGAATGACATCGCCAATGTTTGCTAATATTTTTTCTGCCGCACCCTTGCCCAAAATAATACTATTTGGTGTGTTCTTTAAGTCCATAAAATTACCTGTAGTAACATAGTCCTTAAACATAAATAATCTATTTTCTTCTATTGGGTCAATACCGTTTATTACACCTGTTAAGTCTATTGTGCCTACATTAAAAAAAACTTGAGTAGTAATTTTAGGTGCAAATCCTAAAACTCTCGAATCTTTTTTTAACTCTTTTAGGATTGCCGCACTATTATAAATTTCAATTTTTTCGTTTTTTGGTTTTACTGAGTTAATGAAATTGTAACTGTTTACATATTTTTTAGCCAATTGAATGGGTTGGATTTTTGATGCTTGAATTTCATTATACAACCTAACGTGTGGTGTTCTATTTACAATTAAACCATCCAGTAAATCATTTAGGCCCGACATAAAACTTAACAAGGCAATGAACATGGTTATGCTAAAAGTAACACCTACTGCAGCTACCAAGGTTTGTTTCCAGCGAGCCATTAACAAAGAAAAAGAAACCCTACTTAAAAGTTTTATTTTCATTATTTGGGTTTTATTATTTCATTTTCTGGTCTCAGTCCTTCAATAATTTCAACATTTTGGTAATCTTTTAATCCAGTTTTAATAGAAATTTTTCCGCCGTTAGCATCAAGTACTGTGGAGTCGTTTACTAAGTAATTTCTTGGAATTATTAGTGCATTTTCCTTCGTTTTAAGAACAATATTTGCCTCAAGAGAAATGTTTGGAAGAAGAGTAGGAGGGGGATTTATAAACTCAGCCTCAACTAAAAATGATTTACTTCTCTCGTTCATAATTGGAAATACTTTTGAAACTTTGGCTTCAAAAACTTGCCCTTTGTAGCTGTCTAGTGTTACGTAAACAAATTGTCCTATTTTAATTTTAAAAATATCGTATTCATCTACTTGCATTTCTAAAATATACTCACTTGCATCGCCAATAATTGCAAGTGGAGTCTGCAAACTAACCATTTCGCCTTTCGTTTTTATAATACTAAAAACTACCCCATCTATTTCACTTTTTAGCGTAAAGTCGTTTTCGAGTTTGCTAGAAATCTCTAAGTTTTTCTTTGATTGAAAAGAAGAAAAGTCAATTTGTCTTTTTAGGTCTTCGTATTTAGTTTGAGATGAAAAATAATTGGACTTAGAATTTTGGTAATTTAATTCTTTTTGATCGAGATCAATTTTTGAACCTACATTTTTTTCCCATAAAACCTTTTGTCTAAAAAATAAAGAAGAGTCATTTCGTAATTTTATTTTTGCTAATTCTACTAATTGCTGAGCATCATTTAGTTTTCCCTGATTATTTTTATTGTCTGAAAATTGTGCCGATAACAATGCATTTTCTTTATTTAATTTTTGAGTTTCATTGGAGATTAACAAAATCTTTTGGCCTTTTTTTAGAGTATCGCCTTCGTTCACATAAATTTCTTGGATAATACCATTTACAGTTGCAAATGCTTGGTATTGATTTTTGCTCTTGATTATACCAGATGCATAAACAGATTCTGTAATTGATTTTATTGTTGGCTTAGTTTTTTCTTTATTGTCCTTGCAAGTAATCAAAAATAAAGAGGCTGCGAAAAGCAAGATAGAATAAGACAGAAGTTGTATTTTCATTTGTTACAAAGGTACAACTAGGGTTTTTAATACATTAGATTTTTTGCAAAAAAAAAAGCCGAATGAAATTTCATCCGGCTTTATATATTTTAGTATTTGCTATTATTTGCTTTTCCCTCCGCCAAGTCCAACAGGGCTGCCTACTCTATCCATTGCACATCTAAATCCTAGCCAGTTTGTAGATTGTTTTTGGTCAAGGAACCTTCTTGTTCCTGGAACCATCCAATATGCTCTATCTTTCCAACTTCCTCCTTTATAAACTCTTGCTTTGTCATCAACCATAGAAGAAATGCCGTATTCGTACATGAAATTACTTTCAGCTTTTTCAGGGTCTGCTTCAACGCCAACCCACTCATCTCTAACTTGGGAGTTTATATCACCGTCTAAAAAGTTAATGTTATCCGATCTTCTGTAGTTTCTTCTGTCTGCTAAATTATCTTTTTCAACTTCTACGTTTCTGAATTTCAATTGGCCAGGCAAACCAGTAATATTTCCAGAGCTATCTTTTTGAACTTCTTCCAATTTTGCATCTGGTCTTAATTCATCGTCAAGAACCTTAGTTTTAAATACATTTCCTCTAAAGGACCTAAAATCTGATTTGTCTTCAGGACTTAATGGTCTGTAAACATCCATTACCCACTCACTAACATTGCCAGCCATGTTGTATATACCGTAATCGTTTGGCCAATATGCCAATACAGGAGCTGTAATATCTGCATTGTCATTTAATCCACCAGAAACCCCCATGTTATCACCTCTTCCTCTTTTAAAGTTGGCCATCATTCTACCAATATTTGCTTCTTGGTCATTTCTTACATAGTGTCCATTCCAAGGATATAACTTTCTTTCAGAAATATTTTCATCGGTAGTATTGCCAATCAATGCCAAGGCAGCATATTCCCATTCTGCTTCTGTTGGGAGTCTGTATCTTGGCAATAAAATACCGTCTTCCATTCTGGCTTTTCGTTCACCACTACCTTTTGGATTCACGTCCGGGAGTAATTTTTGAACTGTTCCTTCGTACTGTCCAACTAAGTAGGCGTCTGTGTTAAAATTGTTTTGATTAGACCAGTTTGCCGGGTCCCATTGAAGAATTCCTTCTCTTACTAAAATCATTTCATTTACTCTATCTGTTCTCCAAGAGCAAAAGTCAGCAGCTTGCAACCAATTAACACCTACTACAGGATAATCATTGTATGCTGGATGTCTTAAATAATATTCTACATAAGGTTCATTGTATCCTAAACGGTCTCTCCATACTAAAGTATCTGGCAATGCTTTTCTTAACACTTCGGGGTAATCTGTGCCATAAACATTTCTCAACCAATAGAGGTATTCTCTAAACATACTGTTGGTAACTTCAGTTTCGTCAAGGTAATAGGAAGAAACTGTTACTTTTCTTGGATTACTATTGTGATCGCCCATTACATCTTGCTCGGTTCTACCCATTGTAAAAGAACCACCTTCTATTAATATTAAACCAGGGCCAGTTTCTTGCTCTATGTATGGAAGTTTTTCATATCCACCGTTATCAGGATTGTTAAATTCCCATCCCGTAGAAGAAGACTTCTCTCTTGAGCAAGAAGCCAAAACCGTAACAAAAGCCATTAAGGCAAGGTATTTAGATATTTTTCTTATTTTTTTCATATTCATTGATTATCAATGATTGGTTGTTGTTTGCTTATATTAATAAAGAACGCAAATTAAATAAAAATATTACAATTATTATTGATTTTATTTAGTACACTTTGTTTTAACGCAAAAGTTTAAAAAAAGGTTACTCTTAAAAAGTTGGACAATTAACCGTATTAAAAACTCTCCTTCTCTTTTTACAAAAGAATTGAAAACTACCAGTTAATTCGTGTGAACCGTATCCTCCTCTTAGCTTAGATATTGTAACATCGTAGCTGTAGCCAAATCTAAAAATACTGTATTTAAAACCAACTAAGGCAATAATTGCATCTTTGTTTCTGTACCATAAACCACCTACAAACGGTCCTTTAGTAAAATAAAGACCTAAATTTAATTGCTGAAATTTTGCTTGTTGTTGAAAAATTGCATTAGGCGAAATTGTAAAGTCATCTTGGTCATTAATAGGTATAACAGCACCAGCATGCACGGTATATTTTCTAGGAAGAATGCTGCTATTGGTTCCTGTTCTAATAAATGCTTCGTCGGGTTGACCAATATGATGAACAGCAACGCCACCAAAAAATCTATCACTGAAGCCAATTAGGCCAGCAGAGAAATCTGGATAGTCTTTTGAATTTCTAGGGAATCGTTCGTTAGTGTTAAAGATAAAGCCATATTTAGGATCTATCTGATCTCCAAAATTCATTTTGCTTGGATCTATGCTTCTTTGAACATACGTCATTTGAATACCTGCTCTGAGGCTAAAACGTCTGTTTACATTAATTTGATAGGAATACATTCCGCTAATTGAATTTGTTGAAACAACGCCAGAACCCATGCGGTCGCTGTAAGCCATGACACCTATTCCACCGTTTAAATCATCCACATTTCTGTCAAATGATGCAGCATAGGTAACATAATTGCCGTCTATTCCTGGCCATTGATTTCTATAGCTCGTTACAATCCTTGGGCATCTTACAGAACCCGCAAAAGCAGGATTTAAAAAAATTGGATTTGCGTAGAACTGAGAAAAATGAATATCTTGAGCATCAATGTTGGCGCTGAATAGAATTGATAAAATAAACAAACTGCTTACTAGTTTTTTCATTTAAAAAAGTATATAATCAACAAATTTATTGTTTTTTTTGTTTTAAAACAATAAACGAGTAGTAATATTGTTATTCTTGAAGAAAATTTTTTTAAAATGTTAAAACTAATAATTACAAATTTTTTGATTTTTGCTGTTTTGTTATCTTTTGGAACAACTCAAATTTCAAAAACAAAAAATATTATTTGGAAGGAATCAATAAATATTTCCAGTGAGTTTGAAGATCCTCTATATATATTGAATTTTGAAGGTGCAGGTATTGAGAAAGTAAACAATGAATTTTTACCTTGCTATACAGATTTTGTTGAAGGCAATTTTTCTGACAATTCAATTGTTACATTAAAAAAGTTTACATCAGAAAAATTAACCGTTGACGAACTCAAGTTGATTAAAAGTGATAAAATAAACGTTTCAAAGTTTGAAACAGTTTCTAAGGTACTAACAGAAAAAAAACAAAGAAAACTTTGGTTTAAAATAATTCCATTTATAAAAAACGGAAAAGGTGAAATTGAAAAGTTAACATCTTTTGAAATTGATGTTGTTCAAGGGCAAATGCAGAGAACAGTTTCTACATCGCTAAACTTTGCTTCTAACTCAGTGTTGGCAACAGGAACATGGTATAGAATAGGTGTGCCTTCAGATGGAATGTATAAATTGGATTATAAATTTTTAAGTGATATTGGAATTGATATGGCAACATTAAATCCACAATACATAAGGCTTTATGGAAATGGTGGAAAGCAATTGCCATTTAGTAATTCTGTTGCAAGATTTGATGATTTAATTGAAAATTCAATAGTTGTTCAGGGCGAAAATGATGGAATATTTGATGCTGAAGATTTTGTTGTTTTTTATGGTCAAACTCCCAATGAATGGAAATCCGGAGATAATTGTTCCAAAGTATCTCACAGAAGGCATTTTTACAGCGACACCACATATTATTTCCTAAATACGGATATAGGCTCGGGACTTAGAATACCCTCTCAAAATCAATCCGGTAATGAAGCTAATATAACCGTTACCTCCTTTGACGAATATCAGTTTTATGAGAATGAAGCTGTTAATCTAATATCAAGCGGAAGGCAGTGGCTAGGTGAAAAATTTGATGCCCAAACTAGCTACAATTTTGATTTTAATTTTCCCAACATTAGTATTTCCGATTCGGTTTATATTAATACAAAAGGACTTGTTCGGTCCTCTCCTCCTTCTACATTTAAAGTTTCATGCCAAGGAGCATCTAGCAGTTTTTCTCCGATTTCTGTAAATCTAGGAAATTATACAAGTGACTATGGAAAATTTGATTCCACATGTTTTAAATTTATTCCTAACTCTTCCAACATTTCCGTTAAAGTTGATTTTACAAAAAATCCGCAATACAGTTCTGCTGTTGGATACCTTGATTATATAGAAGTTGTGGCACGAAGAAATTTAAAGTTAACAACAAATTATATAAAGTTTAAAGATAAAAAAAGTGTTGGTACGGGAAATACGGCTATTTTTAATGTTTTGGATGCTACTGCAAATACAAGAATATTAGACATTACAAATCCACTTTTACCAATGTTTCAAACTGGAGATTTTAGTGGAAACACTTTTAGCTTCAAGCAAGAAACCTCTTTACTAAGAGAGTATGTTGCGTTTAATATGGTAAGCAGTACTTTAAAAGTCCCTACTTTTTTTGGAAAAGTTACCAATCAAAATTTACATGCATTAGGTGCAACTGACTTAATAATTGTTTCGCATCCACTATTTTACAGTGAGGCATTACGTTTAAAAAATTTACACACATTAACTGATGGTTTAAAAACTGTATTAGTAACACCGCAAGAAATTTACAATGAATTTTCTTCTGGAAGCCAAGACATTACTGCAATTAAAACTTTTTGCAAAATGTTTTACGACAGAGCAACAAGTAGTGCAGATGCTCCCAAGTATTTATTGCTTTTTGGTGATGCAAGTTACAACAACAGAGAAAGAAGTAAAAATGGAAACACCAATTTTATACCAAGTTATCAATCATTACAATCTATGGACTTAACCTTGTCTTACATATCTGATGATTATTTTGGATTGTTGGATAACAATGAATCCGAAGAGCTCCAAGAATTGATGGATATTGGAATTGGAAGATTGCCAGCTAAATCTTTGGAAGAGGCAAAAATTATGGTGAACAAAATTATTGAGTACGAAACAAAAACCCCTCTTGAACTCAATACAAATACTAATTTTTGTGCCGAAACTGGTGCAAACATTAGCGGTGATTGGAAAAATGTAATTTGTTTTGTTGGAGATGACCAAGACAGAAATACTCACCTAAGAGACGCAGATAAAATAGCAACTTTTGTAGATACATCTTACAACAATTTTAACATCGAAAAAATTTATTTCGACACTTACAAGCAAGTTGTAAATGCAGGTGGGCAAAGATTTCCCGATGTAAAACAAGCTATAAATTCTAGAGTAGAAAGAGGAGCCTTAATAATAAATTATACAGGGCATGGAGGAGAATCTGGCTGGGCGCAAGAAAGGGTATTGGAAATTTCTGATATTAAAAGCTGGAAAAACAAAGGTAGATATCCATTTTTTGTAACCGCAACATGCGAGTTTGCAAGGTTTGACGATCCACTTAGAACTTCGGGAGGTGAGGATGTAATTCTCCAAGAAGACGGTGGCGGAATTGGATTGCTTACCACTACAAGATTGGTGTATAGTGCACCAAATTTTACATTAAACAAAGAATTCTTTAATGAGGTTTTTGTTGAAGATCCAGATGGCAGAAACATAAGAATGGGAGAGGTTTCTAGGCTAACAAAAAATCAGAGTGTTAGCCAATTTACAAATAATCATAGGAATTTTACATTATTGGGGGACCCTGCAATGAGGTTAAATTTTGCAAAAGAAAAAGTAGTAACAACTTCTGTTGAAGTAGTTCCTTCTGCATCGTCTAACGACACTTTAAAAGCATTAAGTAAGGTTAAAATAACTGGCTTTATTGCCAATAAAAACAACATTAAACTAAGCAATTTTAATGGTTTAATTTATCCTATTGTTTTTGATAAAGCCTCTTCGGTAAGAACTATTGTAAATGACAGCACCGGCGGCGATATTAGTTTGCCCACCAATGTTTTAATTCAAAAAAATATAGTTTTTAAAGGTAAAATTAGTGTTACCAATGGTGATTTTTCATTTACGTTTGTTGTGCCAAAAGATATTGCATTCAATTACGGCAAAGGTCGTATTAGCTATTATGGATTAGATAACGCCACCGATGCCAACGGGTTTTATGAGAATTTTATTATAGGTGGCACAAATAGCAATGCCCCGCTAGATGAAAAAGGGCCTGATTTAGTGTTGTTTTTGAACGACGAAAAATTTGTGCCGGGAAGTATAACAGATGAAAATCCTAAATTAGTGTCAAAAGTTAATGATGAAAATGGTATAAATACTGTTGGTTCGGGCATAGGTCATGATATTGTGGCTGTTTTAGATGGAAATACTAATAAACCGGTTATTTTAAATGATTATTATCAATCAGATTTAAATAGTTATACAACAGGAATAATTAGATATGGATTTAAAGATTTATCTGAAGGAAGTCACAATTTAAGTTTAAAAGTATGGGATGTTTACAATAATTCATCCACCGCCACAACAGATTTTGTAGTTTCTAAATCTGCTAAAATTGCCTTGAATCATGTAATGAATTATCCCAATCCATTTACAACCAGAACAAAATTTATGTTTGAGCACAACAGACCTTGCGAGCCATTGGAAGTGCAAATTCAAATATTTACAGTTTCAGGTAAAATTGTTAAATCAATAGAAAGTGTGCTTCAATGCGAAGGCTACAGGTCTGATAAAATAGAATGGGACGGTTTAGACGATTATGGCGATAAAATTGGCAAGGGAGTTTATGTGTATAAACTTAAAGTTTCTTCAAAAGATGGAGGATTTGCCGAAAAATTTGAAAAACTAGTACTTTTAAACTAAATAATATTTCATAAAAACTATATTTGCAAACAAAAAAAAACGGATGGCACAAAAGATTGGATATTTTTTTTCAAGCTTAATTCTATTTATTCTCTCGAATAATAGTGTTTCTGCACAAACCAACAGAAACTTAACTGATACTACACTTCAAATAAATGCTATAACTACTGCGGTACCATTTTTGCTAATTACACCCGATTCAAGAGCAGGCGGAATGGGAGAAACCGGAGTTGCAAGCACCGCAGATATTAACTCTATGCACTGGAACGCCAGTAAGTTGGCATTTATTGAAAAAAAATCTGGAGTTTCAGTTTCGTACATTCCATGGTTAAGACAATTAGTGGATGATATTAATCTTTCTTATTTAACAGGATTTTACAAGGTGGGAAAAGACCAAACTATTGGTGCATCACTTAGGTATTTTTCTTTGGGAAATATCACATTTACTGATATAAATGGTGCAGTAATTAGAGACTACAAACCAAACGAGTTTGCTTTGGATGTGGCTTATGCAAGAAAATTAGCAGACAGGTTTTCTGGAGGTTTAACTTTAAGATATGTTTTTTCTAATTTAACAGGTGGATTAAATGTTGGAGGGGCAAACACAAAACCCGGCCAGGCTGTAGCTGCAGATATTTCTGCAATGTATCAAAACACCGATTTAGAAGTGAACGGAAATCCTAGTAGGTTAGGAGTGGGTTTAAATATTTCTAACATTGGTTCCAAGATGTCTTACACACAAACGCTTAGAAAAGATTTTATTCCAACAAATTTGAGACTTGGAACTTCCTATTCCATGAACATTGACCAGTACAATTCTATTTCTTTGCTATTAGACTTTAATAAATTATTGGTGCCAACTCCTCCAATATACAAAACAGATGCAACCGGACAAGTGGTATTGGATGCAAACGGAAACAAAGTGGTTGAATTTGGGAAAGACCCCAACAGACCTATTGCATCTGGAATACTTGGTTCTTTTAACGATGCACCTGGAGGAGGAAAAGAAGAATTAAGAGAAGTAATGTATAACGTAGGTTTTGAATATTGGTACGAAAAATTATTTGCGTTTAGGGCAGGTTATTTTCATGAAAATGTTACCAAAGGAAATCGTCAAACTTTTTCAGTTGGATTTGGAATTCATTACAATGTATTTACGTTTGATGGTTCTTATTTAATTCCTACAAATCGCCAGAACAGTCCGCTAAATAATACTTTTAGATTTACTCTTGGTTTCTCTTTTGATGGAGATGACGGCAAAAAGAAAGTAAATTAATACCATGGACATTAGAGTTGGATTTGGTTTTGATGTACATCAATTAATAGGTGAAAGAGATTTTTGGTTAGGAGGAATATTAATTCCACATTCAAAAGGAGCTTTGGGCCATTCTGATGCCGACGTTATGTTGCACAGCATTTGCGATGCATTGTTAGGCGCTGCAGCTCTTGGTGACATAGGCAAGCACTTTCCCGACACATCAAACGAATTTAAAAATATAGACAGCAAAATTCTTTTAAAAAAAGTGTGCGAACTAATTGCTGAAAACGGATATTCCATTTCAAACATTGATACCACCTTGTGTTTGGAAAAACCCAAAATAGCGCCTCACATTCCACAAATGAGAAAAGCCATTTCGGAAGTAATGAATCTTGAAGAAGGTAGAATTTCAATAAAAGCAACGACCAACGAAAAAATGGGATTTATTGGCAGAGAAGAAGGAATTGTTTCTTATGCTGTTGCATTAATCAAAAAAGAATAACCTATTCAACTTTCGTTATTTCTATTTTTCGTTGCAAACAAGCTTCTTTGGAATAAACTTTAAACTTTTTATCTCCAGTATCATTTTCATCAACGGTTTCAGTTTCTCCAACAGGAAGTTGTAAAACCTTGAGTTTTCCCGATAAAATTAGGTTTTTTAATATTCCATTGTTCCATTCAAAAAAATAATTTTCCAAACTACTTATTCTTCTAGCGGCTAAATTTTTGTTGTATTTACTGTTTGCAAGATTACTGGAAAATCCCTTGAATGATAGCTTCACAGAATTTGTACTGTCCAACAAGTAATTACTTAGTTCAATCAAAAATAGATCTAAGGATTTAAAATTTCCAACTACTGAATCGTTAAAGTAAGATTCAATAAAATCTTGTTCTTTATTCAGTAATTTATTTTCTTGATAGTATTTTTTGAAACTGTTTTTTTGTGTAAAGTATTTATCATTTAAATCTTTGTAAGAAAGTGAAGTGGAACTTAAATTGGTATTTGGATTTGGCTCATCGTTATCAAAATAGAGATTAAGCGGTAATTGTTGTTGAAGAAATTCTATTTTTTTAATTTTTGTAGGTGGCAATTCAATTTTAGCAATTGGCTTTGTTTCTAAACTATCTATACTCTTAACGTATAAAATATCTTTTGTTGGGCTGTACATATAAATAGAATTGCAGCAACCATTTTCAATTTCCTTATTGACAAAAGTTCTATTTGAAGCAAAAATAAATTGTTCGTTTACTATATCTTTCCTAAAATACAGCTCGTTGGCATTTGTATTTATTGGCATTTCTAAATTTATAGGTGGCAACCAAGAATTGTTTTCTTGTTTACTGAAAAAAATATCAAATCCTCCAAGCCCCGGATGATAATCGCTAGAGAAATATAAATGATTGCATGGGCCACAAAAAAAAGGACTTAATTCATTTCCCTTAGAGTTAATTTTTTCGCCTAGATTTACGGGTGATAAAAAATTACCGTCTTCACTTAGTTCGCTTTGCCAAATATCATAGCCACCAAAACCGTTTTTTCTGTCTGAAGAAAAATACAATACCTTTTTGATGTTTGAAGTTGAGCTTTTGGGCAAAGAAAAATTATAGGATGGCCAAGGATGAATAGAATTAGAGCCCTCCAAATTAATTTTTTTATTTAGTTCATTGTATGTTGGAATACCTTCATCGCTTAGTTTTATTTGATAGATGAATGATTTTTTGTTATTGGCATTGTCTAAAATTGTTGCAAAAAATTCATTCTCGTTAAAGCCTTGGCAGATATAATTAATCTGTTGATTTTTTGGTAAATTGGTAAGTATAGAATTTAAATATACAGGATTAGAAATTTTTGATGTGAGATAATTTATAGAAACCAACTCTTTTTCAAATATGTTTGAATCTGCTAAAGCTGTTGCTGTAACTAGGCTGTCTATTATGATAGGATTGTAAAAAGATTTGTAATCTTTTGCAATTTTTCCGATGTCTTTAAGTGGATAATTTTTAGAGGAACTCCTCTTGGATATTGCAAGAGCAGAATCGCATGAAGTAGATTCGTGCAGAGACTCCTTTTCTAATTCATTGTTTTTTTTCTTATACTTCTTGAATGATTTTTCAAAATATTTTTTGGCATCCTTGTATTTTCCATTGGCTTTTAAGCTTAAGCCATAATTAAAATACAAATAATCGTTAATTGGATTTGCATCATTTATTAGTTTCCCAAAATACCTTTGAGCTTGCTGAGGTTGATATTGTTTTAAAAAGCAAAGCCCAAGTTTGTATGTAATTTCTTTTTTTGTAGAATCTTTTTCATACAACTGCACAAGATACGTTTGAGCATTAGAATAATCTGAGGCATTGAATAAAGAATCTGCAGTTTGTTCTAAAATTTTTGTTTTTTGAGCATAAGAATAATTGTGAATAAAAATTACAAGAAACAGCAGGTAAATATATTTTTGTGTAACTTTCAACATTAGAATATTTAATTAAAAACAAACATTTAAATACTTGAGCAAAGTAATAAAATCAGACTTAAAATTACTAATAATAAATTTCTTTAAAAGAAATAAAATTGTGCATACTGATAAATCATTTTTGTTGGCTGTAAGTGGTGGTTTAGACAGTATGGTTCTTGCTCATATTTTTATACAATTAGAAATCAAATTTACCATAGCTCATTGCAATTATAAATTAAGAGGAAATGACAGTGAAGAAGATTACATGCTTGTAAAAAACTTTTGTAAAAAAAATAATGTTCCATTGGCATACAAAGAATTTAAAACTAAAAAGATAGCTAAAACAGAAAAAAAATCAATTCAAGAAGTTGCCAGAGACTTAAGATACCATTGGTTTAATGAAATTGTTGATGCAGAGAAATTGGATTATATAGTAACAGCTCATCATTTAAACGATTCTACAGAAACCATTTTGTTTAATTTAATTAGAGGCACTGGAATAAAAGGGCTCATGGGTATCCCTTCAATAAATAGAAATATATTACGGCCATTAATAGAAATTAGTAAAGCAGAAATTTTAAATTTCGCCATTAGTAACAGAGTCCAGTACAGAGAAGATAAATCTAATTTGGAAAATGAGTATTCAAGAAATTATATAAGAAATCAGGTACTAAATTCACTTGTTATAAAATTTCCAAATTCAATTCATGGCATACATAAAACATCGCAGAGTTTAGTTGGATTAAACCAACTTTTAGAAAACAACATCACAAATTGGCGCCAAACTTATTTTACTTTTGAAACAGATGATCTAATAAAGTTTAAGATTAGCGAATTTTTAAATTTAGAAAAAGTTCACCGTTATTTTCTATTTGATTTATTGTCGGAATTTGAGGTGAATTCTGCTGTGGCTCAAGAAATATTGGAGGCAGCATTAAAAAACAAGAAAGGCGTAAGTTGGAAAAATGAAAAATATGACTTTACACTAAACAGAGAAAACCTTGTGATAAGTAAAAAAAGAAACTCTACTCACCTGCCTGTTTTTTTCACTAAATCTGTTCGATTGCCAAATAGCGAATGCAAAATTGTGGTAAAAAAAATGTCTGATAAAGTTCAAGATTTTAAAAAATTAGGAATCACCAAAATTGGTGTAGACAAAAACAAACTCAGTTTTCCTCTTGAATTAAGAACTTGGATAAATGGCGACATTTTTTATCCTTTTGGTATGAAAGGCAAAAAAAAATTGAGTGATTTTTTTATTGATAGAAAACTAAGTAAATTTGAAAAAGAAAACGTGTTAATTGTATGTTCAAACAAAGAAATTGTATGGATTGTAGGAATGGCTGCCGACCGCAGATTTGCTGTTGAACCAAAATCAATTAACATTGTTTCATTAAACGTAATATAATAATTCCGAACTATGAATATTTCTAACACATTAAAAATTTTTCTGATTTTTTTTGCACTCACATTTATCATACCACCAGCCTTTTCAGTTGAGAACAAATCAGATATTATTTTTAAAGTTAAAAAAGAAAACGCTTTGCTTTTTAGCAAGCAAAAAATGCCTGAAAGTATTTTAAATGTTCTCAACAACTACAGTTATTCACTAGAAAAAAAATTCCCAAATCATAAAAGTATTTCTGAGCAAGATCTCAAGCGAAATCCTAAACTTGTTGATTTGAGTTTGATATATACTCTAACAATTCAAAATTGTGTATATCCGCAAAAATTGGTGAGTGAACTATTTAACAAAGAATATTTTGAATATGTAGAAGAAAAAGTATTTCCCCAATTGCTTTACACACCCAATGATCCAAGCATAAGCCAACAATATCATATTGAACTAATACAAGCGCTTGAGGGATTTGATATACAACAAGGCGATACAAATGTTGTTGTTGGAATTACAGATACTGGAACTGAACTCATTCACCCAGAGCTTCAAGCTCAAATAAAATACAATTATAACGATCCCATTGACGGAATAGATAATGACAACGACGGTTACATAGATAATTTTAGAGGTTGGGATTTAGGCAGTGACGATAACAATCCTTCTGGCGATGCTTGTGCAACATGTTCGCACGGAATACATGTAAGTGGAATTTCAAGTGCAGCAACAGACAATGCTACAGGAATTGCGGGAACTGGCTTTAAATGCAAATTCTTGCCTGTAAAAATTCAAAATGCAAGTGGCGTTTTAAATGCTTCTTACGAGGGAATTGTTTATGCGGCAGATCATGGATGCAGAATAATAAATTGCAGTTGGGGCGGCACATCTGGCGGGCAATACGGACAAGACATTGTAAACTATGCTACATTTAATAAAAACAGTTTAGTTATTGCAGCAGCAGGCAACAATGGCAATAATATTTTGTTCTACCCAGCTTCGTTCGACAATGTATTAAGCGTTGCCGCAACAGATAATTTTGATTTAAAATGGGTTCAATCTAACTACGGTTATAAGATAGACGTTTGTGCTCCCGGAGTTAATATATATTCTACTTGGGTTAATGGCAGTTACACATCCTCTAGTGGTACTTCTATGGCAGCTCCAGTTGTGAGCGGTGTTGCCGCTCTTGTGCTTTCTCAATATCCAAATTTAACGGCTTTGCAAATTGGCGAACAACTAAAAAACACGTGCGATAGCATAGAATACTTGGCATCGAATGCCGATTACAGAGGGTTTTTAGGAAGCGGAAGAGTAAATTTATTTAAAGCCTTAAATGCAAGTAATTATCCCGCCATACAAATTACTCAACATCAATTTACAGATAACAACGACAATGTTTTTATTAATGCGGATACCATAAGATTAACAGCAACATTCAAAAATTATTTGGCAGCAAGTACTAATTTAACTGTAAAAATTAGATCAATGAGTTCAAATTTAGAAATGATAGACAGCGTGTTTAACATTGGAGTTTTAAATTCATTAGCCGAAATTTCTAACGGCAATGCTTTTTCGTTTAAAGTTTTGCCCGGAACTCCTATAAATGCTGAATTGTTAGTTAAAGTAATATACACCGACAACGGATATTCTTCAATTGAATATTTACCAATAATTGTAAATGTTGATTATATAAATGTTGCAATAAATAATATTGCTACCTCCGCCACCAGCAGAAGTTTAATTGGATACAATTCAAACAACACTTCTCAAGGATTGGGTTTTAAGTTTGACAATAGCCTTTCTCTTCTATACGAAGGAGGATTAATGATTGGCGACAGGCCAGGTAGAGTAATGGATAAATTGCGTGTTGGCTCGGGCCAGTTTAACAACGATTGGTTAAGTATTCAAAATGTTTACAAATTAGAAAACCCAACATATTCTGAAATTGATGTTGTAGGAAAGATTACCGACATTGGAGCTGCAGTAAATCCAATAGGTTTAGAAGTAACTCACAAAACATTTGCCTGGAGTAGCCCTGGAAACGAAAATTATGTGTTTTTTAATTACACTGTTAAGAATGTTTTTTCTGAAATTGTAGACAGTTTATATGTTGGAATTTTTACAGATTGGGACATTATGAATTACAATTTGAACAATACTAATTTTAACAGCACTCAAAATTTGGCCTATTCCTCTAGCACACAAGTCAACGGATTATTTGCAGGCATAAAACTTATAGATTCTCCTGCTCCAGTAAATACTTATGCAATTGATTTAATTCCAGGCGGCGGCGGCGGTGTAAACCTTGCAGATGGGTTTTCTGATATTGATAAATACACAACGTTAAGCACTCAACGGTTAACATCGGGTGGCACAGGTTCTGGAAACGACATTGCCAGTGTTTTATCTACCGGTCCATTTGAAATTTTACCGGGCGATTCAATTGAGGTAACATTTGCTCTATTGGCGGGATACAACTTAGACGAATTATTGCAAACAAGCACAAATGCCCAAATTAAGTTCAATAATATTTTAACCAATCTAAGAAAAAGTAAAACAGATAAACTAACTGTAGTTCCAAATCCTGCACAAAACTTTTTTACAATATATCCTTGCAAAGATGACACAGTTTTAAGATACGAAATTTATTCTACCGAAGGAAAATTGCTTATGACGGTAACTGGAAATACAATTTTTCCTGTTCAAATTAATTCTGAAAATTTAAGCAACGGTTTCTATTATGTTACCTCTGTAACCGCAAGCGATAAAAAATCCTCAAAATTTATAATTAACAAATAATAAGTTTCAAAAAAAATTGTTTCTTTGCAAAGCATAAAATTATAAAAATGAAAAAACTTTTACTTCTATTTATCGGTTCTGTCTTTGTTTTAACTACTCAGGCTCAAGATTTATTTGTTGGTGCAAAAGGGAGCTACGTGCTTTCAAGCATGACAGGCTTGGAAACAAACTACTTAAAATCTACTAACGAAGGAGGAAACTCTGGAATTGGCGGTGGTTTGTTTTTAAATTATCAAATAAATGATAATCTCTCATTTTCTTTAGATTTCACAAACAATGTTAGAGGGGCAAAATACCAAAGAATAGATTCTTTGGGAGGCGGAGCAACTCAAACCTACAATTTTTATCAAAAGTTTAGAGCGTTTGATTTTCCTCTTACATTAAACTATCACTTCTTAAAATTTAATAATAAAATAGATCCTTATGTGTCTTTAGGATTAGCAGGCGCAGCTTTTCATTACACCAATTTAGAAACAGAAATTACCACTAATTTTAAGGTTGGCGAGAGAGATTCAAGTATTGTCAGCACTATCAAAACAGACAATACAACTACTTACAATAAAATAGATTACAATGCTGTGGGCGGAATTGGTTGCAACTACCACATTAATTCAAAAATTAGAGCAGGAATTGAAGTGAGATATTTTTATGGATTGTTAGACATCAGAGAAAATAAAGTGGTGTTTAAAGACGAAGCTTTAGAAGTTCCAAAATCAATAAAAAATAATGCATTAAATGTATCTTTAGGAATTGCTTATAATATTGCTTCTTCGGGTCCTGAAGCAAGTCCTGCAGAAAAAGCAGAAAAAGCAAAAGCAGAAACAGAAGAAAAAATGAAAAAGGATGAAATAAAGGCAAGAAAAAAAGCTGAGCAAGACGAAAAAGATAAAATCAAAGCCGAAGCAAAAGCAAAAAAGAAAGCTGAAGAAAAGAATTAAAAATTTAATATTTAATTAAAAGGGGAAGCAATTTTGTTTCCCCTTTTTTGTTTAAAATGGATATGCAAAGAATTTGGTTTTTTGCCATAAAATTAATTTTTATCTTTTCTCTGTCCATTAATTGCACTAGTGCTTTTTCGCAAAACAATGTTTCTAAAATTGTATTAAAAGAAAACGAAATTTTTGTTGGTGAAATTCAAGCAGCAGGCACATTATTGTATGAAACTACTTTGTACAATACAACAGATAAAAGTATTTTTCTGTTGCGAACTGATGTTTCTGAATTAGTAAGCACAAAAACTACCACAAAAACTATTCTTCCAAAGGATTCGTTGAGGCTTTTTATTGAATTTAAACCAACCCAAACAGGCAAATTCAACCAAAAAATACGTGTATATTTTAGTGATGCAAATAAACCAAGTCAAATAGTACTTAAAGGTTCAATAAATGCCATTCAAGCCAACCTTTTGCAGCAATGCAATAATTTTTCTAAAACTAAAAATGTTACATCTTCGGTTATTAATCAAAATAAATTAACAATTACAGTTTTAGATTCAATAACAAAACGACCAATAGAATATTTAAGTATTGATGTTAGTTATGACAACACAAAAAATTTAAACCTCATTACCAACCAAGATGGAAGTATAAAGTTATCGGTTGCAGATGTTCCAGTAACAATAGAAATTAATGATTCACATTTTAAGCCATATAGCAGTAAAAGAATTTATTCACTAAGTTCACCAAAACAAGAAATTTATTTAGTTCCTAATGTTCCAAAGACGGCTTCACAATATGCCAAAGAAGTTTTTGTAGAACCAATTATCCAATCAAACAATAAGTTTTCGGAGAGAGAATACCAGCCAAATAATTTGGTGTTTTTAATAGATGTATCAGCATCCATGAAAGAAGAAAATAAAATAGAAGATTTAAAACAATCATTAAAAAATCTGATTACTTTTTTAAGACCAATAGATTCTGTTTCAATTATCACCTACTCTTCATTTGCTGCAATACCTATTGAGGCTAAATCGGCAAAAGAAACTGAATTATTTAATTCTGTAATTGATACAATAAAAGCAAAAGGCCAAACTAGTGGCAGAAAAGCAATATTGGAGGCTTATGCGGTGTGCTTTAAACATTTTCAATACAAGGCAAACAATCAAATAATTTTAATTACAGATGGTGCATTTTCAATAATAAAATCTGATGAAGAAAAGTTAAAGCAATACAAGAAAAATGGAATTAAGATGAGTGTGTTGGCCATTAAACCCGAGCGAACAGACTATAAAAGTTTAAAAAAAATTGCTAAACTTTCGGGTGGAAATATTTTAGTGGCAAATGAACCTGCCGATTTCTATAATTTGTTTACAGATGAAATAAAGAGTCAATGTAAAAAAAGCCCAAATGATTTCTAACTTTGCATTTAAAATTAAAAAATATGCTGAAAGATATACCAGAACTAAAAGTTGAAGATGTTTCTATTGCCATAATAAAGGATGAAGACGAAGTGGCAGGTGAAGTTTGGGATGTGTATTTAATAAATCAAAGAAAGGAGAAAATTACAGGTGTTTTAGTTACATCTACCGGATATGGTGTTATTGGAGACGAAAGCAGAAAAACCTCTACACTTAGACATTTTTTTGAAGAAGTGGATTCTAATTCATTTATAAAAATTGAAACCATGGTGGAGGATGTTTTTGATGTGAACAATGAATTTTGGCTAAGTTTTTTTTTAGGAAATAACATGTACGACAAAAAATTTATTTTTGTAGCAGGCAGTATTAAAGAAGAAAATTTTACAAAAGTTCCTTTGGTGCATAAAAGTGGAGTGCTTATTAAATAGGTAGTAGTTTTTCTTGAACTGCTTTCTATGCAAGAATCAGCAATCGAAAATTCATCTTTAATAATTAAAAACTATGAAAAAATTATGGATTCTATTTATTTTAAATTGCGTAACAATTTACTCTTTTGC
>JBAXQC010000029.1:0-32112 GCA_037131955.1 Bacteroidota bacterium | reverse complement strand
GCAATTACTTATTTAAATTCCATAGGCATAGAACATGTATTGATTGATTTGCCTTCGGTGGACAAAGAAAAAGACGAAGGAAAACTTGAGGCCCACAAAGAATTTTGGAATTTTAATGGAGATTTAGAACACCACAAAACCATAACCGAAATGATTTACGTGCCCAATGAAATTATAGATGGGTTTTATTTTTTAAACTTAATGATTGCTCCTTTTGAAAACGATGCCAGCCCATCAAAGCCGGTGATTTATTGTTTGACTGAGGTAAAATAAATTTTAAAAATTAGTCTATTTCAAAATACTAAAATAAAATAGTCTAAGGTTTTACCCTTATAATTTTACCATCCTTGAGAATTACTAAATCGCTATTTATTTTTCTTTTGTGTTCTATTAGCTTTTCATAAACTTTGTCCATGCCATCTAGTATCTTCTTTTGATTAGGTGTTAAATCATCTTTCTTCATATTTACTGTTTTTTAAAGTCAAAAATTTTGTCTCATTTAAAATTACCAATTCAGTTTGATTTGTTTTTTTTGCAATTAAATCATGTTTCCCTTCAGAATTATCAATTATCATAACTTCATCAACAATGGGTATGTAAATTTCAAATAAATTTTTTATTCCATTTTAATATCTGCGTTTAATAACCGCTCTTTCTATATTATGTCCGCCTTCCAAAACTCTAGATTTAACCCTTTCTACTGCTAAATTTTCATTCTGAAGCCAAAAAAATATTAGCGTAATTGAGTAGTTTTGAATTTTAGCAATCTTAATTTTTGATTTATAACTTTTGGTTGCTAATGTTGTTTCAAAAGCAAAATTTTCGCCACTATTTAACAAGTCATTTATTCTGTTAAGCATAATTCTTCCTGCTTCAAAGGCAACTTTTTCAGGCTGAAATGGGGACAACCCTCTTGCAATTTCATCTGCATTTACAAATTCTTTACAATTTAAAATTTCAGGTAATATTGTAAACGATGCTGTAGTTTTACCAGCACCATTGCACCCTGCAATTATGTAAAGATTTTTTTTCATTCACACAAAAGTAGTTAAATTCAATCTTTGATAAATCAATTTGAAAATAATTCAAGCCCCTTGAACCTGCTATGTTCAAAAAACAGCAATTATAATACCTTTATCAATTGAAATTTTTTAAGCTGACCATTAAATTTTTAGTATTAATTTGCAGCCTCAAATAAAGTTTAAAATGTCTGATAAAATAAAAACATTAAACGAAAAAATAGCCGAAGCTCAATTGGGTGGTGGACAAGCAAGGATAGATTCGCAACACAAAAAAGGAAAACTTACCGCCAGAGAGCGCTTGAGCCTTTTGCTTGACGAAGGTTCTTTTGAAGAAATAGGAATGTTTGTTACTCACCGTGCCTCAGAATTTGGGCTGGAACGAGAAAAATATTTAGGCGATGGAGTAGTTACTGGATATGGAACCATTGGAGGAAGATTGGTATATGTTTTCTCCCAAGATTTCACCGTTTTTGGCGGTTCATTGTCTGAAACTCATGCCGAGAAAATTTGCAAGATAATGGACCTTGCCATGAAAAATGGTGCTCCTGTAATTGGCCTTAACGACAGCGGTGGTGCAAGAATTCAAGAAGGTGTAGTTTCTTTAGGTGGTTATGCCGATATTTTTTACAGAAACACTTTAGCTTCCGGAGTTATTCCCCAGTTTTCTGCAGTTATGGGTCCCTGCGCTGGCGGTGCAGTTTATTCTCCTGCCATTACAGATTATATTTTGATGGTAGAAAATACTTCTTACATGTTTGTAACAGGGCCAAACGTTGTAAAAACAGTTACGCACGAAGAAGTTACCAGCGAAGAATTGGGTGGTGCTTCTGCCCACTCTACAAAATCTGGAGTAACCCATTTTTCTTGTGCCAACGAAATAGAGTGCATAAATAACATCAAACAATTACTAAGTTATGTTCCACAAAATTGCGAAGAGATAACTCCTCTGCTGCCCTACGAACAAAAGGATGAAACAAGAACCGTGTTAAACTCTATTGTTCCCAACAATGCCAACCAACCCTACGATATAAGAGAAGTTATTGATGGAACTATTGACGAAGGTTCTTTTTTTGAAGTTCACAAAAACTTTGCAGAAAATATTGTGGTAGGTTTTGCACGATTAGCTGGAAGAAGCATTGGAATTGTTGCCAACCAACCTGCATTTTTAGCGGGTGTGTTAGACATTAATTCCTCTACAAAAGCAGCACGTTTTGTAAGATTCTGCGATTCATTTAATATTCCACTTTTGGTGTTTGAAGACGTACCAGGATTCTTGCCCGGAACAGACCAAGAATGGAATGCCATTATAACCAACGGCGCAAAATTATTGTATGCATTTTGCGAAGCAACGGTTCCCAGAGTTACCGTTATTACCCGCAAAGCTTATGGTGGTGCTTATGATGTGATGAACAGCAAACACATTGGTGCCGATTTAAATTATGCATGGCCTACAGCCGAAATTGCTGTAATGGGCGCAAAGGGTGCAGCTGAAATTATATTTAAAAATGAAATTTCTAAATCAGAAAATCCAGAAGTTAAACTCAAAGAAAAAGAGTTAGATTATATCGAACATTTTGCTAACCCTTATAGAGCTGCCGAACGTGGATTTATTGACGAAGTTATTCTTCCGGAAAATACCAGAATAAAACTTATCAAAGCTTTTAAAATGTTAGAAAACAAGGTGGCAACATTGCCAAGAAAAAAACACGGTAATATTCCACTTTAAAATTTATTAAAAAACCACATTAAACATTCACATATTAAATCTGTTTAAAACCATAATTTAAAAAACCTAAATGAAAATAATAATTACTCTTCTTGCTCTCTTTAGTATAAATGTTGCGGCCTATGCAGATAATCTTTGTGCAATTTCTAAACAAAATGCTGTTGCCTTAAATCCTGTTGCATCTTGCAATGCAATGAACTTGCAGAACAAATATGATACAAAGTTTCATCACCTAAATTTAAATTTAGAACGAAACTCTATATCTGTTTCAGGCAATGTAAAAACCCTTGCAAAAGTTGTATCGTTGCTATTAGATACATTTGCGTTTGAACTTCACCCAAACTTTACTATTGACTCAATTTTAGTAGACGGAATAAACTCGCCTTTTTCAAGAATTGCAGGAGATGTATTTGTTCCTGTAAATAACTACACGCAAAACAATTTCATATCCGTGCAAACGTTCTACAACGGCATGGCCCCTACAGGTGCTTCTGCTGCTATTGGAAATGGTTACAGCACCGGAACTTCGCAGTCATGGGGGAATGTGGTTTCTTGGTCATTAAGTCAGCCTTACGCAGCTTATGAATGGTGGCCTTGCAAACAACAACTAACAGATAAAATTGATTCTTCTTGGGTGTTTGTTACTACAGACTCAATAAACATGACAGGTTCTAACGGAGTATTGACGAACGTTGTTGATTTAAACAACGGTAAAAAAAGATTCGAATGGAAATCTAAAAACCCAATTAATTATTATTTGATTTCTGTTGCTACAGCTAGATACGTAGAATATAGCTACTATGCCCACCCTGCTAACAGCGATTCTGTATTAATTCAAAATTTTATTTACAACAATCCTCAAACATTACCCAATTTCTTAAACGATATAAACGATACAGGAGATATGCTGGAATTGTTTGCCGATTTATTTGGCCCTTACCCCTTTGCTAATGAAAAATATGGACACTGCATGGCACCTTTTTCTGGCGGAATGGAACACCAAACCATGACCTCTCAAGGTTTTTTTAATTTCACACTTACTGCCCATGAATTAGGCCACCAATGGTTTGGCGATTACGTAACCTGTAAAACCTGGAGCGATATTTTTGTAAACGAAGGGATGGCATCTTACACTGAGTATTTGGCTCTTCAATACCTGCAAGGGCAAGCACAAGCAAAACAACAAATGGATGCCACAATTAACAACGTAATCAGTTTTCCTGATGGAAGTATCTATTTTACAGATACTGCAAGTGTTTCTCGAATTTTTAGCAGTAGATTGTCCTACGACAAAGGTGCTGCTGTTATGCATACTTTAAGATTTGTAATAAACAATGATACGTTGTTTTTTAACTCCTTAAAAAATTACCTCAACCAATATGCAAATTCCAATGCCAACATCAACGAATTTATCACTGTTTTTGAAAATACCTGTTCTATAGACTTATCAGATTTTAAGCAGCAATGGATGTTTGGCCAAGGTTATCCTACATTTTCGGCAGAGTGGAACAGCAACAACAACCTCTTGAATCTTCAAGTTTCTCAAACACCTTCTGCTCCTGCATTTACCAGTTTATTTAAAACACCCATTGAAATAAAATTAACAAGAAGTAGTGGCGATACCACCATAAGAGTTAACTTAAATTCTACAAGTGATATTTTTTCTATTCCGGTAAATGGAACAGTAACCGCACTTACTATAGACCCCAATAATTATTTATTAAAGAGCATAGGCACCATTTCAAATAATCCTTTTTTGGCTGTTAAAGCCAACAATAAAAGCAAAATAAAACTTTCGCCAAATCCAGTAAAATCAAGTGATGCTATAACTTTTTCAGAAAATATTTCTGCAAGAGTTTCATTAAAAGATATATCAGGTAAAGTTGTTTTGGAAAAAAGTTTAGTTAATGAAAATAAGTTGCAACTAAACAATTTTGTTTCAGGTATCTATTTTCTAGAATTAAATTACAACAACAGCGGAAGAGAAATTCATAAGTTCAGTGTTGTGGAGTAAAGAGTTTTTGTTTGAATTGAATTTACCGATATAGAGCTACTGGAAGACCAATAGAACTATCGTAATTCTTTAATTACTAAATTCTATCTTCCAATCGTCTATGTAAAACAATTCTTTTTTTGGATTCCACACATAAACTGATATGTAGTTTTTAGGATTTAAAGCCAGTGGAAAATCTATTGTATTCTCTATATACACCCACTCGTTTGTTTTTTTAACTGATTTATTGATTGGGAATCCACTCCAAAAAATGTTTCCCTTTTCATCGTCCACTGATACTACAATTTTTGCATCAATTAAAGAATCTGGGCAATTTATCCATAAACCTGCAATTATCTTTTTTGGTGGAGCTTCCGAAATTTCATCACTTCTTTTTCTTAAGCCCATTCCAAACTCAACATCCTTGTCCATTTTGGATGAATAATTCCCACTTCTTTTCACCGTGTTTTTTGATATGGTTTCTTCGCCAGTCCATACTTGATTGGGTTCGCAAGAATTGGTAAAAACCGTTTTTGTTTTTTTTGCTTCTACCTTTTTCTCTTTTACTTCTTCTTCACATGCTGTAATTAATACAAGCATTGCAAATGCTCCTAACAAAGATTTTTTTAGTTTTAATTGCACAAACATTTTCTATAAATTAATTGCTGCTAATATGTTTAATATACTGGGATAAGTATTATTTTTTATTTGAGCGATATCTGATTTATTCAGCCATTTTGCCTCAGTAATATTCTCGTTTTCTTGAGGAAATAAATTCATATCACTACCATTATAATTAACCCTAAACCAATACGATTTTTTTAAAAGTAAACTATCCTTTTCCAAATAGAAGTGATAGGTATCGCAAATTTTTGAGCCCAATTCTAAATTACCAATTCCACATTCTTCTTCTATCTCACGCAGTGCAGTTTCTTGTATGCTTTCTCCCTTTTCTATTTTTCCTTTTGGTAAATCCCAATTCCCTAATCTTTTTATAAACAAGAAATCGCCGTTTTTATTTTCAACAATACCACCCGCAGCTTCTACCAGCATAACATTAGAAGTTAAATCATTTAGCATCAATTCTAAATCATTGTTCCAAAAAAGTAAGTTTTGTAAATAGGGTGCTTCTCTTAATAATTCTAAAAAAACGGCTACCTCTGATGAACCTGTGTAATTGTTTATAATGTTCCATTTATCCCAATCCTTAAATTCTGGTGGATGAGTATCTAGTTGTAAAAGTTTATGGTTGTAATAAATTTCAATCATTCGGGCTCAAATTTAAATAAATTATTCACCTTTGTTCAAGTTTTAAAATTAGATATTATTTAGTTAACTATTTTTTTCATGGTAAACGACAGACAAATTGCAGAAAGAGTTGCTTTGTACTTATTGCAAATAAAGGCAGTTAAACTTAATCCATTGCAGCCTTTTACTTGGGCTTCGGGTTGGAAATCTCCTATATATTGCGACAATAGAATCTCTCTTTCTTTTCCCTTGGTTAGAACTTTTATTCGGCAAGAACTTTCTAAACTAATTCTAGAAAAATATGGCAAACCCGATGTTATTGCTGGTGTGGCTACAGGTGCTATTGCCCAAGGTGCATTGGTTGCCGAAGAACTTGGACTACCTTTTATTTACATAAGACCAAACCCAAAGCAGCACGGCATGGGAAACCAAATAGAGGGACAAGTACAAGCTGGACAAAAAGTTGTAGTGGTTGAAGATTTAATATCTACTGGGCAAAGCAGCCTAAATGCTTCAAAAGTTTTAACCGATTTTGGATGCAATGTGTTGGGAATGGTAGCTATATTTTCGTACGGATTTCAAGTGGCAGAGGACAATTTTAGAGTTGCCAATTGCAATATAAGCACATTGTGCGATTACAGTTCATTAATTCACATGGCCTTAGATTCAGGCATTATTACCAACGAACAAATTCCAATGCTAGAAAATTGGAGAAGAAACCCACAAACTTGGATGCAATAAAAAACTTTAAGATGACAAATTATAAAAGCACTTTAATTACTGTTCAAAAAACTCAATTGGAAGTTTTTAATTTTTTATCGGATTACAATAACTTTGGAAAGTTAATGCCGGAGCAGGTTACAAATTGGCAATCAACAGACACCGAATGTTCTTTTACCATTCAAGGAATGGCAAGCCTTCAAATGAAAATTGTAGAACGCAGAGCAAATGATTTAATTTCTATGGAATCGTTTGGAAAAACTCCTATAAAATTTATTTTATTTGTAAACATTGAGGCCGTAAACGATCAATCATGCTCTGCCTTGGTATCAATAGATGCTGATATAAATCCCATGCTTAAAATGATGTTAGACAAACCTCTTTCCAATTTAGTAGAAAAACTGGCTACTAAAATTCCACAAGTGGTTTAATTCTTATTTGCTTCCACAAAACAATCTCTGCAAAGAGGCTCATAAGATTCTGTTTCGCCCAACATTACCAATGATTTATCGGCTGTTTTGCGGTGCGAAAAGTTGGCCAAATTTCCACAACATACGCACACAGCATGAACTTTGGTAACATATTCTGCCGAGCAAATTAGCCCAGGTATTGGGCCAAATGGGTTTCCTAAAAAATCCATGTCCAGTCCAGCAACAATTACCCTTACACCTTTATTGGCCAAAGCATTGCATACTTCTACAATTCCATTGTCAAAAAATTGTGCCTCATCAATTCCTACCACGTCAACATCACCTGTAAGCAGCAAAATAGATTGGGCCGAATTTACTGGTGTACTTAATATGGCATTGGCATCATGAGAAACCACAGATTCTTCGTCGTACCTTACATCCACGCTGGGTTTAAAAATTTCTACTTTTTGTTTGGCATATTTTGCCCTTTTTAGCCTCCTAATAAGTTCTTCGGTTTTACCCGAAAACATAGAGCCACAAATCACCTCAATCCAACCTTTTCGCTTTTGTTCTCTCTTTAAATTTTCAAGAAACATTTTGTTCGTGTAATAATTTATGTTTAAATCAAAAAAAACTTCCCTACATTTGTTGTCGTAAAAGTAGGTGTTTTTCTTATGAACAAGAAAGAATTACAAGTAGAAATAGAACAATTAATTCAAAGCATCAGGCTTCATTACAGCAAAATTAATGAGGAAGTGAGGATACCCTCTATTGAATTAGAATTAATTACAGCAAAGATTCGTAAGCTACACGAAAAATCAATAGTTTATAACCATATGCATTACCTAGAGGAGCAAGGATATTTTTTTACTGCACAAAAACCTTTAGAAACGTTAGAAAAAACAAAAGTGGGGATAGAAAACACAGCAGCTCAAGATCCTCATACTTCAATGTCTGTAGAAATTAAAGACGAGAAATTGCTTGTTTCTTCGTCACAAATAAATGCTCCAAGCATAGAAATTATTCAGCCCAGTGAACCTGTTGTAGAAAAAAAATCTCTTTTGCAAGATTTAAATTCATTTATTTCATTAAACAACAAATATATGTTCATAAGCCAGCTCTTTTGGGGCAATGCCGATGAATACCGCAGTTCCATTCAAGAAATAAACCAATTTACCTCAAAAGCCGAAGCCGAAGATTATTTAAAAGTCTTGGCCATAAAATTCAAATGGCCTTCGGAAGGAGAAGCATTAGAAAGCTTTTTTAATTGCGTAAGAAACCGCTTTAAATAAATTTACTTTGCAATCAAAGGTCTTGCTAATATACACGGGCGGTACCATTGGCATGGTTCAAGACCCCGAAACCGGTGCTCTTAATCCTTTTGATTTTGAACATTTAATAGACCAAGTTCCCGAACTAAAAAAGTTTAAAGTTCAGCTCAAAGTTCATTCCTTTAATCCGCCCATAGACTCTTCTAACATGAGTCCAAAAATATGGTTAGAAATGAGCCAAATAATTTTTGAAAACTATTCTAGTTTTGATGGTTTTGTAATTCTTCATGGCTCAGATACTATGGCCTATACTGCTTCGGCACTGAGTTTTATGCTGCAAAACCTCTCAAAACCAGTGGTGCTTACTGGTTCTCAATTGCCAATTGGTGTTATTAGAACCGATGGAAAAGAAAACTTAATTACTGCCATAGAAATTGCTGCCGCCAAGCAAAGAGGAAAGGCCATTGTCCCCGAGGTTTGTATTTACTTTGAGTATAAACTATTTAGAGGCAACCGCACGCTAAAATACAATTCCGAACATTTTGATGCATTTAGGTCGCCAAACTACCCTCATTTGTGCGAAGCAGGAATAAATTTAAATTTTAATACACAATGCATTCGTGCACTTCCATCAAAGCCCTTAAAACTTAACAAGGCATTAGAAAATTCAGTAGTAGTTTTAACTATTTTTCCAGGAATAAATTCTTCTGTAGTAAAAAGTATTCTATCAATAAAAGGACTAAAGGGCGTTATAATTGAAACATTTGGTGCTGGCAATGCTCCTACAGATGCAACATTTTTAAATGAACTATTAAAAGCTATAAACAAAGGAATAATTATAGCCAGCATAACGCAGTGCATGAAAGGAAAGGTAATGCCTGGTTTGTACGAAACCTCCAGACGATTGCAAGAAATAGGGGTATTAAATGGCGCCGATTTAACTAAAGAAGCTGCCATTGCAAAGCTTATGCATCTTTTAGGAAATTATACCAATAAAAAAATAATTAAACAATTGTTTGAAACATCTTTGGCAGGTGAAATGTAGAGCCAAAAAGTTTTTTCTAAATAAAAACCTTTTAAAGCATTCTGTTTACTTTTTAAAATCATACCACACAAAAAAGACAAGATATTTTAGTACATTTGCAACCTCAAAATTTTGGAGAGTTGTCCGAGTGGTTTAAGGAGCACGCCTGGAAAGTGTGTATAGGCCAAAAGCTTATCGAGAGTTCGAATCTCTCACTCTCCGCCAAATGGGACTCGGGTTCAATAAAAGTCTAAGTCCCATTTAATTTTTGTGTTTATTAGGTTAAAATTTAATTTCAGAAAACGGTTCAGAATACTGTTTTTTTAAGGTAGACGAACAACAATAAATGATTTATTTTATTTGCCCTGCATTTGTTTTATCTTTTTACAGAGTTATTTGTTATGGCTATATTTAGAAAGTAAATAATTAAACTCTAAAAAAAGTGTACTTTATTCCTAATAGAAACACCATAAAACTTTTACGAATTCCTTTTTCGTTGTTCTTGATGCCAATTTTTTTATTGGCTCTAAGCCAAAGCACTCATATAAAAACTCTCTGTGCCCTGTATACTTTTTTAATAATTCATTTATTAGTTTACCCTGCAAGCAATGGCTACAATAGCTATGTAGATAGAGACGAAACACCTATTGGTGGATTAGAAAAACCTCCAATGCCTACCAAAGCATTGTTTTATTTAACTTTAGTGATGGATATTTTTGCAATTGGTTTGTCTTTTATTGTAGTTAGTAAACTATTCTCTGTCTGTATTTTGGCCTATATACTGGCATCCAGGGCTTACAGCTCAAAACAAATACGACTAAAAAAATATCCTTTAATTGGATTTTTAATTGTGGTTATTTTTCAAGGAGCATTTACTTTTTTTATGTGCACTATTGGCATCGAAAATGCTTCATTTAACCTTACAAATGCTAATATTTTTATTATGCTTGCCTGCTCTTTGCAAATTGCAGGAGCTTATCCTCTAACTCAAATTTATCAGCACAAACAAGATGTTGCCGATGGTGTAGTTAGTTTAAGTTACAAACTGGGTTACAAAGGAACATTTTTGTTTACAGCATTGATGTTTATTATTTGCAACGTTTTTTATTTCTTGTATTTTAATGAAGTTGGAAGAACAAATCAATTTTATATTCTGCAACTATTTTTTTCACCAATTCTTATCTTCTTTTTTTATTGGTTTTTTAAAGTAGTTAAAAATAACTCCGAAGCAAATTTTAAAAATACCATGACAATGAATTCAATTGCAGCAATAAGTATGAACAGTTGTTTTGCTGTTTTATTTATCCTTAATAATTAAAATTGTGAGCTATATAACAGCAATAGAAACTGCAGTTCCAGAGTATTGTCATACACAAGATTCTATTACTGCTTTTTTTGAAAACTCTACAGAAGACCAACAAATAAAGAGAAAAATAAAAGCAGTGTCAAGCAGAGCTGGCATAGAAACACGCTACTCTGTGTTGGCAGATTACAGCAGCCTCCCAGAAAACTTTAATTTCTTCTCAAAAAATTCGTCCCTAGAACCTGAGCCAACCTTATCGCAAAGAATGGCTTGTTTTAAAACAGAAGCTTTATCGTTAGCACTAAAGGCAATAAAAAAATTTAAAAATTTAGAATCACATAAAGATTCTATTACACACATTATTACCGTTACATGCACCGGATTATTTACTCCAGGTTTAGATGTAGAAATTATTAAAGAACTAAACTTAAAACCTACTACACAACGCAGTAGCATTAACTTTATGGGATGCAATGCAGCAATTTTGGCCTTGAACAGCGCCAATAGCATTTGCAACAGCATTCCAAATTCTAAAGTTTTAATTGTGTGTGTAGAACTTTGCACACTTCATTTTCAAAAAAACTATTCCTACGATTACATTCTCTCTACTGCCTTATTTGCCGATGGTTGTGCTGCTGTGTTGGTTGAATCTAATCCACCAGAATTGAGTGCATACAACAGAATAAAAATAAAATCATTTAACTCCCTGCTTATTCACAAAGGCTCGGAAGAAATGGCTTGGCAAATAACAGAAAATGGTTTCATAATGAATTTAACTTCCTATGTTTCTGAATTGATTAATGGAAGTTTAAAAGATTTTTTAAACACAATTTCTTTAGATAAAAATTCAATAAATTATTGGGCAATTCATCCCGGAGGAAAAAGAATTTTGGATGATTTTTGCAAGACACTAAATATTGATAAAAAATTAGTGCAGCATTCCTATCAAGTGCTAAAAAAGTTCGGCAACATGTCCTCGGCCACAGTTTTGTTTGTGCTTAAGGAGGTTATTGAAAGCAACGTAAATAGTAAAAAAAACGAAACAATTTTTACAGCAGCATTTGGTCCTGGTTTAAGTATAGAAACAATGCAAGTGCACTATGTTTAAAGAAAGAAGTAAAAAAAAAGAATTGCTGGATGCTGATTTTATTCCTGAACAAGATTTGTATCAAAATCTTAGAGAACTAGATGTTATAAACGCCATGTTGGGTGGTTATAAAATGACTTTTGACGCATTAAAAAAAGTATTAAAAAAAGATACACAATATACCATAGTAGATATTGGATGTGGAGCAGGAGATACTCTTAAGAGAATTTATAATTGGAACAAAAACCAAAAATTTAACCTTAATTTGTTTGGAATAGATTTAAAACAAACGTGTATTAATTATGCCCTTAGTGTAAATCCAAATTCTCAGCTAAATTTTATTTGCGACGATTATAAAAACATTTACGAGCACTTGTCAAAAGTTGATGTAATTCATGCCTGCTTATTTTGTCACCATTTAACTAATGAAGAAATTGTGGAGCTGATTAAATTTGCACAAAAAAATAAATCAACCTTAATTATAAATGATTTAGAGCGAAATGCATTTGCTCATTATTCTATAAAATTATTGACCAAATTGTTTTCAAAATCATACTTAGTAAAGAACGATGCTCCGCTTTCTGTTTTAAGAGGATTTAAAAAAACTGAATGGAAAGATATTATACAACAATCTGGGGCAAAAAATTTTTCAGTTAAGTATAAATGGGCCTTTAGGCACCAAGTAATTATTTATGCAAATTAACCAAAGTAATTTATACGATTGTGCAATAATTGGTGGTGGATTAGCAGGCCTGTGCCTCTCTATTCAATTGGTAAAAAACGGTCATAGTGTTGTGCTCTTCGAAAAAAACAACTATCCTTTTCATAAAGTATGTGGCGAATACATATCAATGGAAAGCCATGATTTTATTGAGTCTTTAGGCGTTAACCTTAATAAAATGAACCTGCCTAAAATAAATCAACTAAGCGTTACGGCTCACAGAGGATATAAAATTTCATCATCTTTAGCTATGGGAGGTTTTGGAATAAGCAGACACACCTTAGACAATGAACTTGCTTCTATTGCAAAAAACAATGGAGTGCTGGTTGTAGAAAATTGCACTGTATCTAGCGTAAAATTACAAAACGAACTTTATAAAGTAGAAACAACTAAAGGAACAATAAACTCTAAATTGGTAGTTGGGAGCTATGGTAAAATTGAACCTCCATTTATTGAAAGAACCCAACACAATAAAAAAGGAAATTACATTGGTATTAAATACCACATAAAAACAAAATTTCCTAGCAATTTAATTGAACTGCATAATTTTAAAGATGGTTATTGTGGTATTTCTAAAGTAGACAAAGATACCGTTTGTTTATGCTACTTAACCACTTCAAAAAATTTAAACAAAAACAACAATGATATCAAGCAGCTCGAAAAAAATGTGCTGATGCAAAATCCGTATTTAAAGAAATATTTTACAGAATCAGAATTTGTTTTTGACAAACCTTTAGCTATCAGTAAAATTGGTTTTGAAAAAAAACAAACGCTTAAAAATAACGTATTGCTTATTGGCGATTCTGCAGGTGCAATAGCTCCACTTTGCGGCAACGGAATGAGCATAGCCATGAGGTCATCAAAAATTATTAGCAACTACATTTCTTTATACCTTAATAATAAAATAACTAAAAGCCAACTCATCAAAAATTATTCAGAAGATTGGAATAGAAACTTTTCTTTAAGAATAAAAACAGGATATTATTTACAAAAGCTTTTTGGAAAGCAAGTAACAACTTTAGTGAGTTTAAAAATACTGTCTGCATTTCCCAGCCTGTTTCAAAAATTAATAGCACTAACGCACGGAAATAAATTTTAATACTATTTAAAAATTTATCTAATAAAATATAAACTCTGTGATAAAGTAGAATTGTCAAAAGAAAGCAAAAACAACTCATCTAAAAACTAATTAGTCGTTCCTCAAATTCTCGTAAGCTCAATAGAATTAATTGACTTGGAAGGAAATATAGTATTTAAATCTACTGTTTTCCTATGTATGTTATTAAAAACATGGTATTTTTTCGGAGCGTTTTACGGCATCATTTTATCTGCTTATTTTTATGCAGCAAAATGCGGGGTACCCAAAGGGAAGTTCCCGACTTTAGGAGGGAAATCACCCTTTGGGTCGCAATTTTGCAAGTAAAAATAATTCCGACGTCCGCCGCGGCGGAGGAGGAAAAGACAAAATGAAGCCTTGTTCGCCGCGGCGAATTTTTTGTTTACTTTTTTTGATCAAGCAAAAAAAGTGAATGGGTTTGGGCAAGGCCCAATTAAAAAAAGATAAGATTACTTTTTGAGGGACTACTAATTACTAACAACTCTTGCAACAAAAAAAGAAGAAAATGCAAGCACAGCACAAGTATACTTAAAACTGTTTAAATGTTGTGAGGTCTCTATTCGCAGATTGCTTACCATTGCGTAATTTTTTAAAATTAGTAAAGTTGATGTAGATTCTATTTTTTTCATCAACAACAAAATTTAATTCATATTTTTAAAATCTCAAAAATTCATATCTATTCAAGCCATTAATTTGAACTTTAGATGAAAAAAAATCTTATTCCAAATTTTTTAACACCGGGAGATACTGTAACAATTATTGCTACTGCCCGCAAAGTAAACAATACAGAAATTGAACCTGCCATAGAATTTCTAAAACAACAAGGCTTTAAGGTTATTCTTTCTAAAAATCTTTTTAAAGAAAGTAACCAATTTTCAGGAACTGATAAACAAAGAGCAAGTGATTTGCAAATAGCACTAGACAATCCCAAAATAAACGCAATAATTATTGCAAGGGGCGGTTATGGAACTGCAAGAATTTTAGACCAATTAGATTATTCTAATTTTAGTAATCATCCTAAATGGATTATTGGATTTAGCGATATTACTTCTCTTCTAATGGATGTTTATGAAAAAACAAAGAGTCAAACTTTACACGGACCAATGCCTTTAACGTTTAATTGGGACAAGACTTCTTTGCATCAAACAATTTTAGCCTTAAAGGGTAACTCAATAAATTATAAAATACCAAATAAAAACAAGTTAAATAAGTTAGGAACAGCTAAAGCAGTTTTAATTGGTGGAAACTTATCTGTTCTGTATTCAAATATCGCCACTTTAAAAAAATCTTTTTCAAAACCCTACATTCTATTTATAGAAGATATAGACGAATACCTATACCATATAGATAGGATGATGCTGGCACTTAAAAGAGGTGGATTCTTACACAATATGATAGGGTTGGCATGTGGTAGCTTTTCTGAAATGAAAGACAATGCTATACCTTTTGGCTTAAGTGCAGAACAAATTATTAGCTCTTATCTGCCGCCTAGCTGCACTGTTGCTGCGTTTGACTTTCCTGCTGGCCATCAAAAAACTAACTTGCCAATTAAAATAGGAGCAGTTACATCGTTAACCGTAACAAAAAAAGAAGTAAACTTTTACCAACCCTAAAACCAAAAAATATCCAATTCAAACCATTTGGTAGCTTATTTTTGCCTAAAAAGTAATTTTTGTTTCCCCCAATTACACAATTTGTTAATTTTGGATAACAATAATTTAGCAATATTGTAAAATAAACAGAACCTAAACTTAAAATAAATTTATAAAAGATGAAAAATTTAACTTGCTCAAAAATAAACCCTAAGCATAAACCTAAGCAACAAATATCAACTTTAACACTTAAAATTGAAAAAGAAATTTGGAACTGAAATTTTTTTCTTTATAACTTTACGACCTTAGCAATGATTAACATTCCTTAACCAATACTTCAAGCATGTTGAGAAAACTCTACTCTACTTTTTTACTTCTTACCCTTACTACTGTTGCCGTTTTGGCGCAAACAGGTGATATGAAAGTAACCGTTATTGACGACAAAACCAACGAAACTATCCCATTTGCTGGTGTAGTAGTTTTGTCTAAAAACTCACAGGTTGGCTCCGGTACAACCGACATTGATGGAAACGTAACCATTAAACTACTTCAACCCGGAAAATACAATGTAAAAGCTACAATCTTAGGTTATCAACCACTAGAAATAGCAAACGTTGTTGTAAACGAAGGTAAAACGGCATACGTTTCGTTAAAAATTTCGTCTACAGTTGTTCAAGGAAAAGAAATTGTAATTCAGGAATACAAAGTTCCACTTATTGATCCTGAAACAAAAGTTTCCAAAACAGTAACCCGTGAGGCTTACCAGGCAATGGCTGCAAAAAATCCATCCAATGTTGTTGCTCAAGCTGCCGGGGTTTTCCAAAAGGATGACAATGCTTCTGTGAGCATTAGAGGAGGTAGATCGGATGTAGACAGAAGTGGCGAATCTACAGGTGAATCTTCTACAAAAGTTTTTATTGATGGGGTTAGGGTAATAGGAGGTGGTGGAGTTCCACAGCAAGGTATAGAGCAGATTTCGGTAATTACAGGTGGTGTGCCTGCAGAGTTTGGTGATGCAACCAGCGGTGTAATTAATATTACCACAAGAGGGCCTCAAAGCACATATTTTGGAGGTATAGAGGCAATTAGCTCTCAACCATTTGATAAGTTTGGATACAATTTCTTGGGTTATAGTATTGGTGGTCCAATTTTGATGACAAAAGGTACTGAAGACAAACCAAAAAAACCAATATTAGGATTTATTGCTTCAGGTGAATTTTCTACTGAAAAAGACGACAACCCATCCGCAGTAACTAATTGGAAAGTAAAAGATGATGTGCTTAAAAACTTACAGCAAAATCCATTAAGACCTGCCCCTCAAGGAGGTGTGTTCAGAAATGCAGAATTTATTACAAAAGCTGACTTAGAACCAATTGCGTTCAGGCAAAATGTTCGTTCAAACGTAATTCGTTTCAATGGTAAAATAGATTTTAAACCAACCGAACAAATTATTGTAACTGTTGGGGGAAGTATTGACTACAACAAAAGACACGATTTTATTAGGGATTACGCTTTATTTAATCCTTCTAATAATCCTGAGAAAATTAATAATACCTGGCGTTTGTATGGTAGATTAACCCAAAGATTTGGTAATCAAGCTACCAAGGATGAAAAATCTTCCTCTACCATTAAAAATGCTTATTATACTATACAAGGGAGTTTTACCAAAGTTCATAACGTAACACAAGACGATACTCATGGAGATAGATATTTTGATTACGGTTATATTGGTAAATATGAAACCTTTAAAGACAAAATCTATGCTTTTGGATACGATACAACAGCAAAAAGAAACGGCTTACTTTTACAAAGTTTAGATGTTGACACCTTAGTAAGATTCACTCCTGATACTCTCACTAATCCTGAAGGAGCAAGATATACTCAACAATACTATTCGTTTTTCCAAAATAATGGTCCTGCTGGTTTGTATGACAATTTATTTAACATCCAAAATGGTGGTGGATTAAGAAATGGCGATAGACCAAATAATATTTATAATTTATGGTATAATACAGGAAGGCAGTACAATGGTTACATAGTTGACGATAAAAATCAAATTCGACTTACTGCGCAGTTCTCTGCCGATATAAAAAACCACAACATACAGGTAGGTTTTGAATACGAACAAAGAAATGAAGCCTATTACCAAGTTTCTCCAATTGGTCTATGGACATTAGCCAGACAATTGGCCAACAATCATATTACCCAACTAGATTTTGCCAATCCTAAACCAGTATTTGAGAATGGTTATTACCAAGGTGTTATTAATTACGACAGATTATCTATTGACACTTTATATACTGGATTTGCGAAAAATTACCGCGAAAAATACGGAATAGATAAAAAAGAGTTTTTAGACATCGACGCTGTTGACAAAAGTACACTTAGCCTAGATCTATTTTCTCCAGATGATTTATTAAACAATGCTTCCCCTTCTTATATCAATTATTATGGATTTGACCCAATAACCGGTAAAAGGCAAAAGAAAAGGTCAGAATTCCAGGATTTCTTCAAAAAAGATGAAAATGGCGTAAATCAAAGATCAATTGATGCATTCAGGCCAATATACATAGCTGGTTATATTCAAGATAAATTTGACTTCAGAGATTTAAAATTTAATGTTGGGTTAAGGGTAGACCGTTTTGATGCCAATCAAAAAGTTTTAAAAGATCCTTATGTTTTTTACGAAACAAAAACAGCTGACCAAGTATCTGCATTAGGAAGTAATGAAATTGTTCACCCAGACAACATCGGAAAAGATTATGTGGTGTATGTAAATAACATTAAATCACCTACAAGAATCACCGGTTACAGAGACCCTGTTTCTAACAGATGGTTCGATGCTGCTGGTCTTGAATTAGCTGACCCTTCATTAATCGCTAACGCAGCTGGTGGAAAAATTCAACCTTATTTGGTGAACCCTGAAGATGGAATCACAAAAGAAACATTTGATGCTTCTAAAAGTTTTGTAGATTACAAACCGCAAGTGAACTTCATGCCCCGTTTAGCGTTTTCATTCCCCATTTCGGATGTAGCAAATTTCTTTGCTCACTACGACGTACTTACTCAAAGACCTCCTTCAAGACTGAGATTAGATCCCACTCAGTATTATTACCTAGAAGTAAATCAAGGTGAAATACTTAACAACCCAAATCTTAAACCTGAGAGAAACGTTGACTACGAAGTTGGTTATAGCCAAGTTTTAGGTGAGATTGAAACAGCAACTTCTTCCATTACCATGTCTGCATTCTATAGAGATATGAAAGATATGATTCAATTAGTAAGGTTAAATCAAGCCTATCCAATAACTTATCTTTCATATGGAAATATTGACTTTGGAAATGTTAAAGGATTCTCTGCTTCTTACGATTTAAGAAGAACAAATAACATTTCTTTAAACGTAAATTACACCCTTCAATTTGCTGAAGGAACCGGTTCAGCTTCTACCGATGCTCAAAACTTACTCCAATCAGGACAACCAAACTTAAGAACAACAAATCCTCTAGACATTGACCAAAGACATACCATCGTAACAAATATTGATTACAGATTTTCAAGCGGTTCTGCCTACAATGGACCAAGATGGTTTGGAAAAGAAATTTTTGCCAATACAGGTGCAAACCTAACTGTGAGATATGGTTCAGGTATACCATTTACAAAAAATAAAAATGTAATTAGAACTGCCGACATCGGTGGTGGTGCCTTAGGTGGTGGTAATGTGGATGGAACTTTAAATGGTTCTAGAATGCCAAGTAATTACCGATTAGACTTAAGAATTGAAAGAACCATGAAGTTGAAATTTGGCAGAAAAGACAGCGAAAACAGAAAACAAGCTAGCTTAAATGTTTACCTTCAAGTACTAAATGTATTAAACACAAAGAATGTTGTTGAAGTATACAAAGCAACTGGCGATGCAAAAGACGATGGATACTTAACAAATTCAAGAAGTCAAATAGACGTGGCCTCTCAGCTGAACCAAGCATCATATATCGATTTGTACACAATAAAAATGAACGATCCAAGAAACTTTAGTTTGCCTAGACGTACCAGATTAGGTTTATCTCTTGATTTCTAATAATTATAATTTGTAAAATTTCTACTATGAAATATATCCCAATTAGTATAAGCAATTTAAAAATGGTAAGAAAAAACCTTCTTTCATTAGCTAGTTTTACTTTATTGCTAGGTACACTTAACACTGTATCAGCAAGAACAAACATTGGTCCAAATGGAGGCAAAGTAGCTTCGCCAACTGGCATTACAGCCGATCAGTGCTTGCCCGCAACTGGTCAGATAGACTTAGATTTTAACAACATCAGAGCTAAAATTTTGGGCGGTGGAGACATGTGGTGGGATTTGGCTTCAAATCCTCGTTACGAAATCCCTAAGGGATCAAAAAAACATTCCTTGTTTGCGAGCTCAGTTTGGGTAGGTGGTATTGATGCAGGTGGCCAGTTAAAAGTGGCAGCTCAAACCTACCGCCAAACCGGTAATGATTTTTGGCCTGGTCCTCTAGATAAAAATGCAGAGGTTACCAAACAAATCTGTGAAAAATACGACAAACACTGGAAAATTACAAAAAAAGAAGTTCAGGATTTTGTGTTGGCTAGCCAAGGTGCTCCGCCTGAAGGATACACAGGTCCTGCCGAAAATATTATGAATTGGCCAGGGAACAATGAACCAAATGATCCATATTTAGGCAATACAGCTACAGATCCTTATTTGGCTCCATTTGAAGATGTTAACGGAGATGGAAGATACAATTACAACGACGGTGATTATCCACGATTTGATTTTTCCATAAACAGTGGTTCAGGGGCATCTTGCCAAAGTTATTTATACGGTGACCAAGTAATTTGGTGGGTATTTAACGACAAAGGCAATTTGCATACCGAAACTGGTGCTGCTGCAATTGGTTTAGAAATTAGAGCTCAAGCATTTGCATTTTCTACCAATGATGAAATAAACAACATGACTTTTTATCAATACCAAATTGTAAACAAAGCTCAAACGGATTTAACCAATACATACATGGCTTATTGGATAGATCCAGATTTAGGAGCTTACCTTGATGATTTCATTGGTTCTGACGTAAAATTGGGTCTTGGCTTTTGTTACAACAGTTCAGATATAGATGCCCCAAATGGCGAAAATACTTACGGAAACAGACCACCGGCCATTGGAATTGACTTTTTCTTGGGTCCACTAGCTGATGCCAATGGAATAGACGACTCATTAACATTAAACGGAACAGGTTATGGTGACGGCATAATTGACAACGAAAGGTTGGGAATGGAAAAATGTATGTACTTTATCAATAATGCTACACTGCAAGGAAATCCTTCAAACGGTACGCAAGTATATAATTATATGAAAGGCTTATGGAGAGATGGAACCCCGCTTACTTATGGTGGAAACGGATACAACTCTGGAACTCCCACAGACTATGCATTCCCTTGGGACACTGACCCTAATTTTACTACTTCTCCTTGGGAACAAACAGGAACAGCTGCTGATTTAAGAATTGTTGAATCTGCTGGGCCATTTACACTTAAGCCGGGAGCAATAAACTATATTACAACTGGTGCAGTTTGGGCACAATCTCCTAATGGAGGTGCCAAAGCATCTGTTGCATTAATGAAATCAGCGGACGTTAAAGCTCAGGCATTATTTGACAATTGCTTTAAAGTATTAAATGGCCCGGATGCACCTGATTTAACAGCCCAAGAATTGGACAAAGAATTATTGATTTACCTTACTAACAAAAGCTCATCAAATAATTTCAATGAAAAATACACTGAAAAAGATCCTACAATTACAGGTGTTCCAGAGGAACTAAAAAATTATAAATTCCAGGGATATAGAGTTTACCAATTAAAAAATGAGTTTGTATCTGTATCTGAATTAGATAATTCTGAACTAGCAAGAGAAGTAATTAAATGTGACATTAAAGATTCTATAGCAAGGTTGATAAACTATATTTTTGATCCCTCCATTGGTGCAGCTGTGCCAAAAATTATGGTGGATGCCGAAAATAAAGGAATTAAACATTCATTTAAAATCACTGAAGATGCATTTACTGGTACTCGTTTAGTTAACTTTAAAAAATACTACTATACCGTTTTGGCTTATGCACACAATAACTTTAAAACTTACGATCCGATTATTCCAGGGGCTTTGGACGGACAAAAGCTTCCTTACAAATCAGGAAGGTTAAATATTAAAACTTATACTTTAATTCCACACAACCCATCAACAGAAGCTGGTGGAACAATTGCTCAGTCCACTTATGGAATGGGGCCAGAAGTAACAAGAATTGAAGGGAGCGGAAATGGAGGAAATGTTCTTGATCTTACACAAGAAACAATTGATAAAATTATTGCTGCTGGAGCTGATCGTTCAAAAATTGTCAGAGAAATTAAATACAAGGGCGGAAAAAATCCTATTGGTGTTAAAGTAATTGACCCGTTAAATGTTCCAAAAGGAACCTTTACTTTAAAATTTGTTGGAAAATGCAAATACGCTGTTGACTTTGAAACTTCTTATCCACCGGCAGGTTTAGGCAATACCGCAAGATTAAGAGACACTATTGTTGATCTAGCTTCAAACCTAATTGCATACACAGGAGAATCAAACGGCGACAGAACATTTAAAAGAGTAAAATACATACCAGAAATGTTAGATTCTGCCAGATGGATGATATCAACAACAATAAATGGAAAAGACAGTTCAATTATGGCAGATACTTCTATTGTTGTTAACAATGAACAATTGTTTCCAACTTGGGGCCTTTCAGTATATTTTGGCCAAGTAAATAATCCAGGTTCTAATTTACAAGTGGATAACAATGGCTTTTTAGAAAGCTCAGTTGAATTTGCCGACATTACAAAAAGATGGGTGGGATTTGTGCCAGATTTTGATGGCACAATAACAGAAAATTGGATTAGATCAGGTCAGTATGTTTCTTCGGAAACTCCTGCACCTCCAATTTCATATAACGATTTCCCCGGATTTGATGATCTGCAAGTGTATGAAAATGTTCTGTTAGGTGGAGGTGGATTCGCACCATATAGATTAACCTCCAACGATCCTTATGGCCCGCAATGGAACGACAACCTTGTGCTAGCACCTAATCCTACAACTAACCTTACATTCACAAATCGTCTTGCCAATACCGCCAGTATAGACCTTGTTATTACCAGTGATAAAACCAAATGGACAAGATCGCCAGTATTTGAAATATCAGATGTATCGGCTCTAGCAGAGGGTGGTGCAGGTAAGTTAAACTTAAGAGAAGGTTTCTCTGTAGATAAAGATGGAAAATTTAGCACGGTAATTACACCAAGTACAAACGAAAACGACCCTAACTATATAGGTGGGAAAGGAATGGGTTGGTTCCCTGGTTATGCAATAAATGTAGAAACAGGAGAAAGATTAAACATTGCATTTGGAGAACACTCCTATTTTGTTCAGGAAAATGGAAGAGACATGCTTTGGAACCCAACCTCCAGCATAAGAACACCAGAGTTTCAAGAAAGATTAGGTGGGTTTCACTATATCTATATTTTTGGACATAACTTTGATAAAAACCAAAACGCTCAAGGTACTTTACCAGAACCTACCGCTATGCCATCATATGATGCAGGAAGTTTCATCTACAATAAACTTGCAAAACCAGATTCTTCCCTATTTACAGTATTAAAACGACAGGTTTTTAGGGATGCCATGTGGGTTGGTTTTCCAATTCTTGCACCCAACCAAAAATTATTGGCTACCGATGTGAAAATTAGATTAAGGGTAAATAATTCATTCAAAAAGAATTACGCAGGTAAAGATAGATTTGATGAAATTAGAAATCAAACAACAGGTGTTATTACTACGCCAGCTAAATATGATTCAACAAACGTAACAGCAAGCACCTCTCCAAAAAATTCAAACTTTCCGTTGTACCAATTTAGCACAGATGGTTTGGAAACAATGACCAACCAAAACACGGTAGCTAAAAATGCCTTAGAGTTGATTAATGCTGTTCCAAATCCTTATTATGCTTTTTCTGAATATGAAACCAGTCAACTAGACAACAGAATAAAAATTATTAATTTACCAGCCAAGTGCTCTGTATCTATATATACAGTAAATGGAACATTAATTAGAAGGATAAACAAAGACGATAGTCAAAGGTCATTTGTAGAATGGGATTTAAAAAATCAGGCAAGTGTTCCAATTTCAGGAGGTTTATACTTAATTCATGTAAATGTTGACGGTGTGGGAGAAAAGGTAATCAAGTGGTTTGGAGTGCTTCGTCCAATAGATTTAGACTCGTTTTAATACATAAAAAAAAGAAAATTTCAGTTCCTCTCTTACTAGAGAGGAACTTAAAATACAAAGAGAAAATATATGAAATTTAATTTTACTCAAAAAACAAAAGTTCTGCTTCTATCACTTATAATTAGTGGGAATTTATTAGCTGGAAACAAGGATAGAGCAGGACAAGCTGGTTCCACAGAGCTATTAATAAATCCATGGGCAAGAAGTTCAGGTTTAGCCAGTTCAAACACCGCCTCTAGTAGTGGCATAGAATCTCAGTTTATAAATGTTGCCGGCTTGGCATTTACAAAAAAGACAGAAATAATTTTTGCACGAACAAACTGGCTAGTTGGCTCTGGAACTAATATTAATGCAATAGGTTTGTCTCAAAGAGTAAGTTCTTCTGGAGTACTTGGCATTGGCTTTATGTCTATGGGCTTTGGTGATATTCAAAAAACCACAGTAGATAACCCAGAGGGAGGGATTGGAATTTTTACTCCAAGGCTCTTAAACTTTAATGTTTCTTATGCAAAGGAATTTTCAAACAGTATCTATGGTGGCGTAAACTTTAAGGCAATAAACCAATCTATAGCCAACGTTAGTGCTAGTGGCTTTGCAATAGATGCGGGAATTCAATATGTAACAGGAAAAAGAAAAGAAATAAAATTTGGAATTGCCCTCAAGAATGTTGGTACACCAATGACGTTCAAAGGCGATGGTCTTTCGTTGAGAGCTCAAGTGCCAATTGGCACATCACTTACTGTTGAGCAACGTTCTGCAAAATTTGAATTGCCCTCTAGTTTAAACATTGGTGGTGCCTATGATATCTATTTTGATAAGGAAAAAGACGACCACAGAATAACTGCAACCGCAAATTATTTATCTAACTCTTTCACAAGAGATATTTATCAAGTTGGTGCTGAATATGCCTTTAAAAAAATGTTTATGGTAAGACTTGGAAATAACTTTGAACAAAAGTTATACTCCACAACAGAAAGAACAAATGCACTAACAGGATTTTGTGCCGGAGCAACAGTAGAAGTTCCACTAAGTGCAAAAGGATCAACCTTTGGTATTGATTATTCATACAGAACTACAAATCCATTTGGAGGCTCTCATTCACTTGGGGTAAGAGTTAATTTATAAAATTTTAATTACCTTTGTCATTTAAGAGTCCCGGCTTGCCGGGATTCTTCTATTTTTATATAATCCAAAAATAAATTAGTATGAGTCAGTATTTTACAGAGGAAGGTCTTAAAAAAATGAAGGATGAGTTGCATCAACTTATAGCTGTAGAAAGACCAAAGATATCTGCACAAATTGCAGAAGCAAGAGACAAAGGAGATTTGTCTGAAAATGCCGAATACGATGCTGCTAAAGAAGCACAAGGATTGATGGAGCTAAAGATTTCGCAAATGCAAGAAATTGTAAGAAATGCAAAAATTATCGATGAAAGTAAACTAGATAATTCTAAAATATTAATTCTCTCCAAGGTAACATTAAAAAACACCGCAAACAATGCTACATTAACCTATTCTATTGTTCCAGCAAATGAAGCCGACATTAAAGCAGGTAAAATTTCAGTTGAGTCTCCAATTGGGAAAGGACTATTAGGTAAGAAAATTGGTGAAATTGCAGAAATAAAAGTACCTTCCGGCGCAATTATGCATTTTGAAATAATGGACATTAAGAGGTCTTAAATGGGAACAATTTTTTCTAGAATTGTATCAGGAGAAATCCCATGCTACAAGATTACGGAAAACGATAAATTTTTTGCTTTCTTAGATGTTTTTCCTCTTGTAAATGGTCATGTGTTAGTTGTTCCCAAGGTAGAAACCGACTACATTTTTGACATAGAAGATCAAGAACTTTCCGAAATGATAGTTTTTGCAAAAAATGTTTCAAAAGCAATTAAAAAAAGCATTCCATGTAAGAGAATAGGAGTTGCTGTAATCGGATTAGAAGTACCCCATGCTCACATCCATTTAGTGCCGCTAAACTCGGTTAGCGATATCAACTTCGAAAAGCCAAAATTAAAACCTAGTGCCCAAGAATTAGCAACTGTTGCAGAATTAATCAAAAACAATTTATAGAAAAAAATCCTCAATTAAAATCATGGGCTAGAAAAATCAAAATCTAGCTCTCTAAAATCTGGCTTTTTTTCTTTTTTTCTGGTGTATTCAAAACCATATATTGCCTTTCCCAAATTGCTCAAAAAAGGGAAACCTACTTGTTTATATTCATATTTTCCATCATTCATTATTCCATTTTTGTTTACGTACAAAACGGCTGAAAGAAAAAACTCTATGCCCAATTCTTTATTTACTATGTAAGCACAATCTGCTACTGTACCGTAGGACAAACCAACAATATTAAAAATTCTAATACTGTCTATCTCTATTCTTTGGTGATAGTTCCCGTAGATCAAATACTTTTTATAACTATCTTCATACAAACTATCATTGTATTTTGGCGAAACAGATTCTCTGGGCTTCATTCCCATATATTTTTTTAAAAAAGAATAATCTTCTTCTGTTAAATTAAATCTCTCCTGCTTACTAAAATTCTGAGGGAAATAAATTCTTTTTAAAATACAATCAATATCAAGTAAACTCAAATAGTTAGAGTTACTAAAATCTTTAGGCTTTGCTATAATTCTGCCACTATTTGTCATTTGCTTTTTGCCTTTAAGAACTTTACCTCTTGGATTTTTATAGCTGGCTACACTTTTATACGGCTTCTGAATAAACAATGTATCAAATCGTAAGTTGGTAAAAACTACCGGAAGCCTTTGCTTATGATCGTCTGCACTACAAAATCCATCAAATTTATTTACAATAAAAACATTTTGTAAATTTTTATTCGCTAATTTTTCATGAATATAATCTATACCTAAAAACTCGTAAATCCGGCTATAGCTGCTATTATCGCTTACCAATAACATTTTTTTTATATAATTTGCAATACTTGGATAGCCAGAAACGGCAGTGGAATCTTTGTAAATACTTCCAAGACACTTCAAGGCACTATCAGTGAACATATAACTTTCCTTATTCAACTCAGGAATTTTTAACTCATTTAAATTTTCAAGTGCCAAGGCACAAACGGGGAGTTTAACCAAACTAGCTGGATAAAAATATTTTGGATGTTCTTGACCTAAATAATGTGTTGTAAAAACTGTATTATTGTTTTTATCTCTGTCTATCTGTGTATAAATTATTTGTAGTTCATATTCAGAAGTATTTTTTGAAACAGGTAATAAGCTATCATAATTTGCGCTAATTATTGCCTTTAACAGTGGAGAATCCTTTTTACTAAGATTAATATTTGAGCTCTCATTTTTTTTAACAATAGTTTGGCTTTTTGATGTAATTACAAAAAACAAAAAAAATAAAATTGAGGCTAAAGTTTTATATTCTAAATTTTGCATTAAAAAATGTTTCAAAAAAATTAAATCACTGCTAAATAAGCTAAATTTACCGCAAATTATTTTATGAATTGGCTTTATCATTTTGGGCGTTATTATTTATTAGTAAGACGAACATTTAAACGTCCCGAAAAATTTTCTATCTATTGGAAACAATATGTGCTGCAAATGGACAGCCTTGGGATTGGTTCCTTGGGTATTGTGTCTATAATTTCTATATTTATGGGAGCTGTAATTTGCATACAGTCTGCATTTGGATTCGAGAGCCCTTGGATTCCACTTTATGCAGTAGGGGTTTCTACTCGAGATATAATTACCTTAGAATTTTCACCCACCGTTGTTTGCCTGATTTTAGCAGGAAAAGTAGGGTCAAATATTGCCAGTGAAATAGGCACTATGAGAGTTACAGAACAAATTGATGCTTTAGAAATTATGGGAATTAATTCAAGTGGATATTTAATTGCGCCTAAAATTCTAGCTGCTGTAACCATGTTTCCTTTGCTTATAGTTTTGTCTATGTTTTTAGGATTGTTTGGAGGATACGTTGTTGGCGTGGCAGCAGGAGCTGTTACTCCGTATGAATATATTTATGGAATTACTTACGATTTTAGGCCATACAACATTGTTTATGCATTGGTTAAAACGTATATCTTCTCGTTTATAATTACATCAGTTTCTGCCTATCATGGCTATTTTACCAATGGAGGAGCTCTAGAAGTAGGTCGTTCTTCTACAAAAGCGGTTGTCTATTCAAGTATTTTAATATTACTGTTTAATGTAATTATAACACAAATTTTATTGTCATGATTCAAGTGCAAAATTTATCCAAAGCATTTGGAGAAAAACAAATTATCAAAGACATCAGCATTGATTTTATTAAAGGAAAAGTTAACATTATAATTGGGGAAAGTGGTAGTGGAAAAACGGTGCTTTCTAAATTAATGGTTGGGCTAATGGAGCCAGACGCTGGAAAAGTAATTTACGATGGAAATAATTTTATTGGATTAAACTTCGACGATAAAAGAGAAATAAGAAAACAAATTGGAATGTTGTTTCAAGGCGGCGCCCTATTCGATTCTATGACAGTAGAACAGAATATTGTTTTTCCGTTATCCATGTTTACTAAAATGAGTGAACAAGAAAAAACAGAGAGAGCAAATGTCTGTTTAAATAGAGTAAACCTGATAAATGTAAACAAATTATTTCCCGCAGAACTTAGCGGGGGAATGAAAAAACGTGTTGGAATTGCCAGAGCCATTGCAATGAATCCAAAGTATTTATTTTGTGATGAACCAAATTCCGGATTAGATCCAAAGACTTCCATTCTTATTGATAATTTAATAAAAGAAATTACAGAGGAGTTTAATATGACTACCATTGTAATTACCCATGACATGAATTCTGTGATTGAAATAGGTGATTATATAAATTTTATATTTAAAGGTGAATTGTGGTGGAAAGGAAATTCGGGAGAAATTTTAAAAACAGACAATAAAGAAATTAATGATTTTGTTTACTGCTCAAACTTTATGAAAAAAGTAAAAGAAAATTTGTAAAGAATATTAAATGGCAAAAAAAACAAAAAATGTAGTTAACGAGGATAGCATTTCCGAAGGCAAACAAGAAACACCTTTGATGAAACAATACAACACAATTAAAGCTAAATATCCGGATGCATTATTGCTTTTTAGAGTGGGAGATTTTTACGAAACATTTGGAGCAGATGCCATAAAAGTTTCAGGAATTTTAGGTATTGTTTTAACCAAAAGAAACAATGGAAGTGCAACATTTATTGAATTGGCAGGTTTCCCTTATCATTCCTTGGACACCTATTTACCAAAACTTGTTAGAGCAGGAAACAGAGTTGCAATTTGTGACCAATTAGAAGATCCAAAACTCACAAAAACTATTGTAAAAAGAGGTGTTACAGAATTAGTAACTCCTGGAGTTTCTTACAATGATAAAACCATAGATTTATCCAGTAATAATTTTTTATGTGCGGTTTATTTTCAGAAGTCAAACAGTACTAATTTACAAAATGATTTTGCTGGTATTTCATTTTTGGATGTTTCAACCGGCGAGTTTTATTTGGCAGAGGGAAAAGTAAATTACATTTCCAATCTTTTAAAAGTTTTTAAACCAAACGAAATATTGTTTTCTAAATCTCAAAAGAATTTGTTGCCATCAGTAAACAATGATTCATCTTACTCTTATGCCCTTGATGATTGGATTTTTGCAGATGATTATTCAAAAGAGATTTTATTAAAACATTTTCAAACACTTTCCTTAAAAGGATTTGGTGTTGAAGACTACACTTTAGGTAAAATTGCAGCAGGTGTTGCACTGCACTATTTAAACGAAACTGCACACGACAAAGTAAAACACATCACCAAACTAAATAGAATAGAAGAAGATAAATATGTTTGGCTTGATAAGTTTACCATAAGAAACTTAGAATTAATTTCATCATCACAAGAAAATGCTAAAACACTTTTATCAGTAATTGACAATACAATTACTCCAATGGGCAGCAGATTAATGAGGCGATGGTTAATTATGCCATTAAAAGATAGTAAACCCATAGAAGAACGCTTGATGTGGGTTCAGTTTTTTTTAGACAATCCTGAACTTTCTCTCAGTTTATCAAACACACTTAAACAATGTGGAGATTTAGAAAGATTAATTTCAAAAACAGCAATGGGTAAAATAGGTCCTAGAGAAATTAATCAAATTAAAATTACTTTAAATAATATTGCAAAACTAAAAATAGATTTTAAGCCACACTGCGTACATCCGTATATCGTTAGATGTATTGAACAATTAAATCCTTGCGAATACATTGCCAATAGAATTGATAAAGAAATCAAGGAAGATCCCCCTGCAGTTGTTACTAAAGGAGACGTAATAGCTTCCGGTGTTTCAGCTCAGTTAGATGAAATAAGGGAGATAATGGGCAAGGGCAAGGACTACTTACTACAAATTCAAAAAAGAGAAATTGAAGCAACGGGAATTACCAATTTAAAAATTTCTTTTAATAGCGTGTTTGGTTATTTTCTAGAAGTAACTAATTCTTATAAAAGTAAAGTGCCCGAAACATGGATTCGAAAGCAAACTTTAGCAAATGCTGAAAGATATATAACAGAAGAGTTAAAAGAATACGAAGAAAAAATATTAAATGCCGAATCCACTATTCAAGGATTAGAGTTGAGTCTTTACAACAATTTGATAGAAGACTTAATGACCTATATTGGTCCAATTCAAACCAATGCTGGCGTTGTTTCTATGTTAGATTGTTTGCTTTGTTTCTCAAATAATGCAAAGCATTACGGTTACGTAAAACCACAGTTAAGTCAAGAAAATACTTTAAACATTAGAGCTGGAAGACATCCTGTGATAGAACAGCTAATGCCCCCGGGAGAAAGTTTTATAAGTAATGACATTTTTATTGATAATTCTACTCAGCAAATTATTATGATAACTGGGCCTAATATGTCTGGAAAATCTGCTTTGTTAAGACAAACTGCACTTATTGTAATTCTTGCTCAATGCGGTAGTTTTGTGCCTGCTGCACAAGCAGAAATTGGTTTAGTAGATAAAATATTTACCAGAGTTGGAGCATCAGATAATATTTCTAGTGGCGAATCTACCTTTATGGTGGAGATGAACGAAACAGCAAGTATTTTAAATAACGTAAGCCCACGCAGTTTAGTTTTGTTAGATGAAATTGGAAGAGGTACCAGCACTTATGATGGTATTTCTATAGCATGGGCCATTGCCGAACACTTGCACGAAACAATTGGCTCTCAGTGTAGAACCTTATTTGCTACTCATTACCACGAGCTAAATGAAATGGCAGAGAGTTTTAGTAGAATTAAAAATTTTACAGTTGCAGTAAAAGAAACAAAAAACAGTGTGGTGTTTTTAAGAAAATTAATACCTGGTGGAAGCGAACATAGTTTTGGAATTCATGTAGCAAAAATGGCTGGAATGCCAATTGGACTTATAAAAAGAGCTGAAGAAATTTTAAAAACTTTAGAGCAAACTCGAACAAAAAAAGACTCCCACAAAAAACACGATAAAAAAATAAATGATTTACAACTTAGTTTTTTTCAATTAGACGACCCTGTTTTAAGTCAAATAAGAGAACAACTTTCTAACTTAGATGTAAATACACTCACACCCATGGAAGCACTCTTAAAACTTCATGAAATAAAAAAGATTCTTTAATTTTTTGTTTTAATTGGGTGATTACTATATTTGTAAAATAACAATGTTTAAACATAGAAAATGAATTTGTAATTCAATTCTCTTCTTTTACATTTATTTATTTTGAGATGAAAAAAATAAAAACAAGACTTTTAACTTACCTTTTTTGCACGGTTATTTTTTTAACATGTTTTGCTGGCATTCTTAATGATAATGGCAGAGCAGGAAGAACTGGCTCGCCGGGATCAAATCCTTGCACAACAAGCTGCCACAGTTCATTTGCCTTAAATTCTGGCGATGGAAGCATTACAATTACTTGCGATAATATGCCAAATTGGAATTACGAACCTAATGCCGTATAGACTATAAACGTTACAGTTCAAAAAGCAGGAATGTCTGTTTTTGGTTTAGGTTTTGAAGCATTAAATAATTCTACAGGAACCATTTATACAAGCATTGGAACACTTACACCCGGTGCTGGAAATCAAATCAAAAGTGCAACTGTAAGTGGTTTTGCAAGACAAAATATTGTACATACATTAAACGGTGGGTTAACTTCAAACACAAAAACGTTTACATTTACATGGACCTCACCCAGTGAAATTCCCACAAACTCTACAATAACTTTTTATGCGGCAGGTGTTGCAGGAAACAACAACAATTCAAACGCTGGTGATTATGTTTATACTGCAAATCAAGAGATTACGCCACTTAATACAGCTGCTAAAATTAATGAGTTTAATGAACCCGTCAATTTTAATCTGTATCCAATGCCAGTAGAGAGTGTTTTAAATATTGAAATTGATTCTGCAACAGAAAATACTTTTGAACTTTATAATTTAGAAGGGAAGATAGTGTACCACTCAATATTATCTAAAAATTCAAGTAAAACTTCAACAATTGAAATACCAAAGGAAGTGATTAATGGGATTTATTTT
>JBAXQC010000028.1:0-33399 GCA_037131955.1 Bacteroidota bacterium | reverse complement strand
ACGGTCCTAAGGTAGCGAAATTCCTTGTCGGGTAAGTTCCGACCTGCACGAATGGTGTAATGATCTGGGCACTGTCTCAGCCATGAGCTCGGTGAAATTGTAGTATCGGTGAAGATGCCGATTACCCGCAACGGGACGAAAAGACCCCATGCACCTTCACTATAGCTTAACATTGACTTTGGATAATTGATGTGTAGGATAGGTGGGAGACTTTGAAGCGGACTCGCCAGGGTTCGTGGAGTCATCCTTGAAATACCACCCTTTAATTATTTGGAGTCTAACCTCGCAAAGCGAGGGACATTGTTTGGTGGGTAGTTTGACTGGGGTGGTCGCCTCCAAAAAAGTATCGGAGGCTTTCAAAGGTACACTCAATACGCTTGGTAACCGTATGTAGAGCGCAATAGCATAAGTGTGCTTGACTGTGAGACCTACAAGTCGAGCAGGGCCGAAAGGCGGATATAGTGATCCGGTGGTTCCGCATGGAAGGGCCATCGCTCATAGGATAAAAGGTACGCTGGGGATAACAGGCTGATCTCCCCCAAGAGCTCATATCGACGGGGAGGTTTGGCACCTCGATGTCGGCTCGTCACATCCTGGGGCTGGAGAAGGTCCCAAGGGTTGGGCTGTTCGCCCATTAAAGTGGCACGCGAGCTGGGTTCAGAACGTCGTGAGACAGTTCGGTCTCTATCTGTTGTGGGCGTTAGAAATTTGAGAGAACCTGACTCTAGTACGAGAGGACCGAGTTGGACGAACCTCTGGTGTATCTGTTGTGGCGCCAGCTGCAGTGCAGAGTAGCTAAGTTCGGTTGAGATAAGCGCTGAAAGCATCTAAGTGCGAAACTCGTCTCAAGATAAGATTTCTTTAAAGGATCGTGGGAGACTACCACGTTGATAGGTTGCAAGTGTAAAGGCAGTAATGTCAAAGCTGAGCAATACTAATTGTCCGTTAGCTTTCTATGCTAAAAATATTTTAATGTTGTATTTTCTTTCAATAATATGTCAATATGTAACTTAAAGACCTTAGGTGACTATTGCGATGAGGTCCACCTCTTCCCATACCGAACAGAGAAGTTAAGCTCATCAGCGCAGATGGTACTGGAGTAATATCCGGGAGAGTATGTCGTCGCCACTTTTAAACCCTGATAATAAAATATCAGGGTTTTTTTGTTTATTTACCTTATGAAAGCATTAAATTTACTTATTGTAGCCTTATTTACTTTCTTTCTTAACTCCTTTGCTAACGATACTTTAGTAGAAAAAACTTTTGAATTTAAGAAGTTCGATGCAAATCTAAATTTACTCGATTCTAAATCGGATACTATTGAAGATTTATTTTTGAAAGATATTTTTTTTAATTCACTCGTATCCCCTTCCGCAACAACAGGCAATAATGCAAGTCCTATTTTTGTTTTAACTCCTCTTTCATTTTTTCACTCCGGCTATGAATTGCTCCCCAATTATTATGAACATTACTTTTTTAAAAAGGATGAAATTTTCTTTTTAAATAAACCAATTACCTCTTTAAAATTTTCTCTCGGTTCTAGAAGAGAACAAAATATTTCTTTTTTTCATAGTCAAAATTTTGGAAAAAGAATAAATATTTTTGCAAGGTCACAGAATTTTAGGTCCGATGGCTTTTATAGAAATCAAACGTCAAAGTCTAATTGCTTTGAACTAGGATTTTCATCATCTACCAAAAACAGCAGAATTTTTACGAATGCATTAATTTCAGTGAGTAAAATTTATAATCGAGAAAATGGTGGTGTTGTGGATACCTTATTTCCAAGTGAGGTAAATATTGAAAAAAGTCTGTTAGACGTAAACTTATTACAGGCTTCTAATAGTTTTAGAAGAAATACTTTTAAAGTAGCAAATAAGTATTTTTTTAAAAATTATGGAAATTATAATTCAGATTCAATTGTTTCGAAATTTGATTTGTATCATTCATTGGTTTTTGAAGAAGTAAAAAGAAATTATTTAGACTCTTTAGCTGATGATTTTTATGGTAAAGGCAACTATAGCTTTGTGTCATCAACAGATTTTATTTACAACAGAAAGATTGAAAATAATTTGGGAGTGTACTATTGTTTAAATAAAAATTACATAAACATTTGGTTGTCAAATCCAATACATTATGTATCCACTTACTTTGAGAGAGTGCATAATAACGGCCTTGATTTTAACATTGATGCAGCAAAGAAATTAAATTTTGTTTTGCTTAAATTCAAAGGACAATATTTCTTAAATAACTACAACAAGGGAGATTATTTTATTAATTGGCGAATTACAAATTTATCGCAAAATGAGAAATTTTTGGTTGGATTAAGTGCAGACATAGCAAAATCTAGCCCATATTTATTCTATAACAGTTTCTATTCAAACAGAAATTTTTGGAACAATAATTTTGATAAAGAAAGTTTTGTGAGACTAGGCTTTAATTCATCCTATAAAAAGAGAGTAAGTTTGGATTTGGATTATTTTTCATTAAAAAATTTAATTTACTTTAATGAATTTAATAAACCTGTACAGGTTGAGAATGATTTTATAAAGTATTTCAAGTTGAATATTTCTGCTAATTTTAAGTTTAAAAAAATAGTTTCTAAATCAGCTCTAATTTTTCAAAGGCCTCTTTCAAATACTGTTGATTTAAATTTCCCTTCGTTGTTTTTAGTGGAAAAGTTCAGATTTCAATTTAATTCGTTCAAGAAAAATTTAAGAAGTGGTATTGGAATAGATGCAAGTTATTCTTCTGCTGCAAATGGTTGGAGATATTTGCCTTCTATTTCTGTTTTTACATTAAATAATAATTTCTCTGCATTTTCTTATCCCAGAATTGATTTTGTTTATGATTTTAAAGTGAGAAATCTTGAAGGTTTTGTAAGAGTTGACAATATACTATCTGGAGTTAAAAATGACTTGTTTTTTACTTTGGAAGGATATCCAATGCCTGATAGAACAATTAGATTGTGTTTAATTTGGACATTTATTGATGATAGATTTATACAAAAGTAGAGATGAAAGTTTTAATGGTTTGTTTAGGAAATATTTGCAGATCACCGCTGGCTGAAGGTATTTTTAGAGATAAGAGTAATTATCGAAAATTGAATATTATTGTAGACTCGGCTGGTACAAGTGATTATCATGTTGGCGCAACACCTGATTACAGAAGTATTGAAGTTGCTAGAAAAAACAATGTTGACATTTCAAAATTAACAGCAAGAAAAATTTCTGTTACTGATTTTTCGCACTTTGATTATATTTTCGTAATGGACTTGAACAATTACAATGAGTTATTTAAGCTTACTTCAGATGATGCGGAAAGAAAAAAAATAATTTTATTATCTGAATTTTTATATCCAAAACAAAAAATTCAAGTTCCTGATCCATACTATGGTGATGAAAAAGATTTTGAGACGGTTTATAAACTAATTGAAGATTCCTGCGAAAAAATTATTGAGCAACTTTTTTTATAGTTTACCTCTGTTTTTCATTTCATCTCTTATTCTTGAGGCTTTTTCATACTCTTCTTCATCAAGCGATTTTTCTAAAAGTTCGTCAAGTTGTTCATCAGAATATCTTGAAAATTCATTTACAGTGCTTTCATCTTCAACCTCTTCATCTGAAATTTCACCAAATATATCAGAAGAAGATGTGTCACCTTCCAAGGCAATTCCTGCAGATGAAAGTATAAAGTCAAAGGTGTAGATAGGGCAGTTAAATCTTAAACCAATTGCTATTGCATCAGATGTTCGTGAGTCTATTTCAATTTCTTTATCTCCATTTGAGCAAATAATTTTTGCATAAAATATCCCTTCCACTAGGTTATAAATAATTATTTCCGTGAAATTTATTCCAAACTCTGATGAAATTGGTTTAAACAAGTCGTGAGTTAATGGCCGGGTAGGCTTCATTTTTTCTAGTTCCACAGCTATTGCTTGTGCTTCTAGTCCACCTATAATTATTGGAATTCTCCTTTTACCTTTTCTATCTTCTAAGACCAATGCATAAGCACCAGTTTGAGTTTGACTATATTGAATTTGAATTACGTCTAATTTTATTTTTTTCATTTAAGAAAATATGCCAATCACTAATTTATAAATAATTTACTATTAATGTTGGCTAGACTTAAAGTTTTTTAAAGCCGCAGTAATTTTTGGAACTATTTCAAATGCATCGCCAATAATTCCATAATCGGCAGCCTTAAAAAATGGTGCCTCGGAATCTTTGTTTATTACAACAATAGTTTTGCTGCCATTTACACCAGCTAAATGCTGAATTGCTCCGGAAATTCCAATAGCGATATATAAATTTGGACGAATTGCTATCCCTGTTTGTCCAACATGTTCGTGATGTGGTCTCCAACCAATATCTGAAACAGGACGTGAGCAAGCTGTTGCCGCACCAAGTTCTGTTGCGAGTTCCTCAATTATACCCCAATTTTCGGGTCCTTTTAATCCTCTACCAGCAGAAACTACTAATTCTGCTTCAGGTAAATTTATTGAATCTGATGATTTTTTTGTTTCGCGTATTTTTATTTTACTAACCAACCCTTCTATTTGTGCAGTATATTGTTCTACAACACCTTCTTTATTTTTATCTAATGCAACTGGAAACGAATTTGGTAATAAACACAAAATTTTAATAGGTGATTCTATTTGGTAAGTGGCATTTGCCTTACCCGAAAAAACATTTTTCTTTACTAAAAATACTCCATTTTCTATTGAAGGAAAATCAACTGCTGCAGGAACAATACCCGCATTTACTTTTGCTGCTAAATATGGAGCAATGTTTTTGGAGTTAAAATCGTGAGAGAAAACTATTACTTCGGAACTTTCTTGTGCCATTACATCAGAAATTACTTTGCAAATGATTTTTGCATCTCCACTTTCTAACTTTTTATCATTTGTAGTAAGTATCTTTGAAGCCCCAGCTTTTCCTAGGTCATCGAGATTTACTCCTGCAGTTTCGCCAAGAATAAGTGCAGTTACTGTTTTTGATAATTGATTCGCAATTTGAAATGCATAATTGGTAGCCTCAAGTGAAGCTTTTTTTATTTTGCCTTTTGAGATTTCGGCTATTACTAATACTGACATAATTTTTTTTTAGATTACTTTGGCTTCGTTGTGTAAAAGTTCAATTAATTGTTGTGCATTTTCTGCATCAATAAATTTGCAAGTTGTTCTTCCGGGGTTTAATGAATATTTTATGGTGTTGGTAAGACGTTGGCTGCCAAAAGATGGAAGAATTTGCAACGGTTTAGTTCTTGCTGCCATAATTCCTCTCATGTTTGGTATTCTTGCTTCGGCCATTCCTTTTGAGCAACTTATTACAAGTGGCATCTCGCACTCGAGTACCTCAATTCCACCATCAATGTCGTGTTCAACAACTGCATTATTGGTTTCGATGTCTAGTTTTGTTGCCTGAGATATAAAAGGAAGATCAAGAGATCCTGCAATTTGACCACCAACCGTAGCTCCATTAAAGCTAATGGTTTCTTTGCCTACTAAAATTAAATCAAATGATTTGTCCTTAGCAAATTCTGCAATTTCTTTTGCAACAAAGGAAGCATCGTTTGGTTCTGCATCAATTCTTACTGCATCGTCTGCACCAATAGCCAGCGCTTTTCTTATTTCGGTATCAGATGAAGCAAGGCCAACATGCAAAACAGTTACTGTACCTCCTAAGGTTTCTTTAAGCTCTAAGGCCCTAACTAAAGCATACCATTCGTCGTAAGGATTGATAATAAACGTAACTCCATCTTCATTAAAAACAGAATCATTGTCTTTGAATAAAATTTTTGTGGTTGTATCGGGCGCTTTACTTATACAAACTAGTATTTTCATAATTTTGCTTTGGTTATAAAAAAAGTTTTTGGCAAATTTAATTAAATAACAAAAACATTTGATAGAAGTTTAACTATTTAATCAACTAAAATGTGATTAATGATTCTTGTTGAGTATAAAAAACTGAATAAAATTGTAATCACTAAACAAAAGATTTTTTTAAGTCTAAAATTGAGCATTGCATTTATTTGAATTTACTTTTATTTGTATGTGAATTATTATAGGATTAAAATAAGGGTAACTAATAATTTAGCGAAATTAATTTAAGATTGTCAATAAACGTAAATCATAGTTATAGATTTAAATTAAATTGTTTTTTATTGCATATATTTTTTACTTTTGAACAAATGAATCAATCAAAAATAAAAATGCTTTTTAAAAAGAAATCATTATACACCTACTGCGTTTTATGTATATCTATTTTTTATTCTTGCAAAGATGATACAAAATTATTGTGGGGACCAGAGATGGCTATTCCAGTTGTAAATGCTGAGTTTTCCTTAAAAGATATAATTGTTAAATCACAATCAAATATTAATGAAGACAGTAATGGGTTTTTGACTCTAATATATGATGATACATTGTTTTCTACAAGGGCTGATCAATTGGTACAGATTTCAAATCAGCAATTTGCATTTAACCAAGGATTGGATGCAACCCAAATTGCATTGTTGCAAGCACTAAATACAACCCCACCAAATAATACAATTACCACTCCTGAAGTTCCATTTGTTTTTGAATTACAATCTTCTTCGGGTTTTGAACTAGATAGTGTATTGGTAAAATCGGGCTTGTTTAATTTTATCTTAAGTTCTGACTACAAACAAAACGTTCAACTTAGACTAAGGATACCAAGCATGGTAAAAGATGGAGTTGCCTTTGATGAAAATTTTAATTTAGATTACTTAGGCACCTTGCCAGTATTATCAAATACTAATAGAACCCTTGATGGTTATCGAATGGGAGTAAACGATAATGGTACTTCTAACAGATTAAAAATGTTTTTTAGTTTTAAGATTACAAAAACAGACAATTCAAACACAGAAACAACGCAGGATTCAATAAAAATTAAGATTAATATTTCTGAGTTGAAATTTGCAAAAATTAAAGGTAGAATTACAGAAAATTTAGTTTTTATTCCCAAACCTGACACTGTAAATTTATCAATTTTTGAAAATGCAATAAGTGGTGGATTTAGAATAAAAAATCCTGAATTGGGTTTAAAAATCACAAATTCTTTTGGTTTTTCTGCTTCGGCGAATATGGAAATATTCAATGCATTTCATCCTATTACAAACCCCACACCTATTGCAATTACTGGTGCTCCCTCTCCATTTACAATTACTGAACCCAGTCAAGAAGGATTATCTACAATTAATATAATTTTGTTAAACAGCAGCAATAGTAATATTAGCGATGTATTTTTTTCTTCCCCATCAAGGCTTGCATATAAAATAGGAACAACTTTAAATAATTCACCACAAGGAAATTTTATACTTGATTCTAGTAGAATAAAAGTGGGATTAAAAGTAACGTTACCCCTAGAGGGTTATATTTCTAATTTTGGTTTTAGAGATACCTTTCCCTTAGAATTTGGAAGAACAGATAGAATAGAATATTTTAACTTTAAAGTAAATGTCGCAAATGGTTTTCCCATGGAAACTAAGCTTCAGGCATATTTTGTTACAGAAAATTTTGTTTTGAGAGATTCACTTGTAAAAACAGAAGCAGATAAAATAATAATAAAAGCTGCACCTGTTGATGGAAATGGAAAAGTAACAGTTTTAGAGAATAAAATGTCTGATTTAATTGTAAGAGAAAATGTAGTGGGAAATTTATCAGATGTTACTAAAGTAATAATTGTTGCACAGGCAAACACAAGCAACTCAGGAACAACGCCTCCAACTAATGTAAAGTTTTATTCGAGTTATAAACTTAACGTTAGATTTGGAATAAAGGCAAAATTAAAATGGAAAATAAGCAAAAAACAGTTATGATGAAAATATTCACACATAAAAAACACAGTGCATGTTTGACTTGTTTTTTGACATTGTTTCTTTTGACAAACTCTTTTGCACAGCAAAATTTTTTGATTTACAATACGAAATTCCTGCCCCAGTCAACTTATTTTAATGTTTCTAGTTTGCCCAATGATAGATTTTATTTGGGGTTTCCATTAGTTTCAAGCAGTTCTGCAAACGTTTTTAATTCTGGTTTCAAATACAAAGACTTAATTTCTCAAACAAGTGATGGTGCATATTATGATTTGAACAATGTGCTAAATAAACTATCAAAAGAAAACTTTTTCGCAACTGATTTATCTGTTGATCTGCTTTCATTTGGACTAAGGACAAAAAAAAATTATTTCATGATTAACGTAACAGAAAAAATTGATTATAGATTTGGATATTCTAAACAATTTTTAGATTTATTATGGAATGGAAATGGCCCTACTCTTGGAGAAAAGCAAGAATTTAATTTTGCCATAGATTTATCTCACTACAGAGAATATGGTTTGTATTATGCCAGACAAATTAATTCTAAGCTTCAAGCAGGTATTAGATTAAAATATTTGTACGGTATGGAAAATATTTCTACCAAAAGTAACACAATTACCTTGCTCACCGACCCCTCTACTTATGATGTAACTGCCACTAGTGATTTAAATATTAATTCAGCAGGATTTTCTAAAGTTGATTTAAAAAATTTAAGTAATTATGCCTTTAAGAAAAATAACAAAGGCTGGGGGCTTGATTTAGGAGCTGATTACAGAATAAATGATAAAATTGGGGTTGCTGCAAGTGTTACAAACATTGGATTTATAAAATGGAATACAGATGTAAAAAATTTTAAAAGCAAAAATTCTGAATCTTCCTACACATTTAGAGGTTTTGAAATGAATCAGGTAATTAACGACTCTGTAACCTCTACCCAAGTTTTTAATACAGTGTTAGATTCATTGCAAAAGAATTTTAGTCTTGCGGAGACAAAGGATTCATATAGAATAAATTTTGCACCAACTGTATTTGTAAGTGGTAAATATTACTTTGATGAATTTATATATGCTGGACTTACTCTTCAATCCAGAAAATTCGACTCAAAATACAGAACCACAGCAAGTGCTTCTTTTAATTTTAGACTGAAAGAATTTTTTGATTTAGGAATTGCCTATTCAATTGGAAGAAAAAGTTTTGGCAATTTAGGAGTTGGTATATGTTATTCATTTGGAAATGCAAACTTGTATTTACTTACAGATAATATTTTTGGAGCAATAAATTATAAAAACACCAAGTTTTTATCTGGAAGAGTTGGAGTTAATTTTGGTTTTGGAAAATATTTCATTAATAACGACAAAGACGATGATTTAATTCCTGACAAAGACGATGCATGCCCTTATAATTTTGGACCGCCAGAAACAAGTGGTTGCCCTGATATAGATGGAGATAAAATTATTGACATTGAAGATGATTGCCCCAATGAACCTGGCGTAAAATCTTTGAATGGTTGCCCCGATAGAGACAGTGATGGAATTATGGATAAATATGACGATTGTCCGGATATAGCAGGAGAGGTTCAGTTTAAAGGATGTCCAGACAGAGATCATGATGGAATTATGGATTTGGACGATAAATGTCCTTTAGATTTTGGAACAAAAGAGTTGAAAGGTTGCCCAGATAAAGATGGCGATGGCATTGGTGATGGAGAAGATTTGTGTCCGGATAAAAAGGGAAGTGCAACAAATAAAGGATGCCCGGATGATACTGATGGAGATGGTGTTTACGACGATGATGATAAATGTCCGGAGGTAGCTGGTGAAAAAGAAAACAAGGGTTGCCCTAATGAAGATTCTGACAAAGATGGAGTTTTTGACAAAGAAGATGAATGTGTATATACTCCAGGTAGTGCTCAAAACAATGGATGTCCATTGTTAACAACAGAAGATTTAGAGATTATCAATTCTGCTTCTGAGAAGTTGTCTTTTTTTGATAATTCAACTGAAATAAATCCTACATCATTTGTGTTTTTAGAGAATTTAGCCAATTGGATGAACAATAATACATATGCAAATTTGAGTTTATCTTCTCATACGGATAATGAAGGTCCAGAGGTTGGAAGAATTCAAATTTCAAAGGAGAGAGCTGAATCTGTTAAACAGTTTTTAATCAACAAAAATGTTAGTCCATTGAAAATAAATTACGAGTATTTTGGAAGTACAAAGCCAATTGCAGACAATAATACCTTAGAAGGCAGAAAAAGAAACAACAGAATAGAATTTAAAATAAAATTCAAATAAAATGAAAGAAGCATTTATTGTTAATGGATTTAGAAGCCCCGTGGGCAAAGCTGGTAGAGGTGCGTTTAGATTTACACGTCCAGATGATTTAGCTGCGATGGTAATTGGCAAATTAATGGACAGTATACCAAATATAGATAAAGAAAGAATAGATGATTTAATAGTGGGTAATGCAATGCCTGAGGCCGAACAAGGTTTGAATTTTGCAAGATTGATTTCACTACTGGCATTAAATACCGATAAGGTACCTGGCATGACAGTAAATAGATATTGTGCTTCTGGCCTAGAAACAATTGCCATTGCATCGGTAAAAATAAAAGCAGGAATGGCAAATTGCATAATTGCCGGAGGAGCGGAATCTATGAGTTTAATTCCGATGGGGGGCTGGAAAGTTGTGCCTAATTATGAAGTTGCAAAAGCACATCCCGATTGGTACTGGGGTATGGGATTAACTGCAGAAGCAGTTGCCAAAGAATATAACATTAGCAGAGAAGATCAAGATAAATTTGCATTTGAATCTCATCAAAAAGCGATAAAAGCCATAGTGGAAAAGAGGTTTGAAGAACAAATTGTGCCAATAAAAATTACAGAGAACTACCTGAATGAAAAAGAAAAAATTTCTACAAGAGAAATTGTTGTTGATACTGATGAAGGGCCAAGAGCAGATACTAACCTGGAAGCATTGGCGAAGTTAAAGCCTGTTTTTTCGGCTATTGGTTCTGTAACTGCAGGTAACTCATCTCAAACTTCAGACGGTGCCTCTTTTTTAATGGTTATGAGCGAAGCAATGGTAAAGGAATACAATTTAGAACCAATCGCTAGATTAGTTGATTATGCAGTTGCTGGTGTGCCTCCAAGAATTATGGGAATTGGACCCATTGAAGCTATTCCAAAAGTTTGTAAACAAGCAGGTTTAAAAATAGAAGATATAGATTTATTTGAATTGAACGAAGCTTTTGCATCTCAATCTTTGGCAGTAATTAGAACTCTGGGTTTGAATGCCGAAAAAATTAACGTTAACGGAGGTGCCATAGCACTAGGTCATCCATTGGGTTGTTCAGGAGCAAAACTCAGTGTTCAGTTAATTCACGAAATGAGAAGAAGGAAAAGCAAGTATGGAATGGTAACCATGTGTGTAGGAACTGGACAGGGAGCCGCTGGTATTATTGAGCTTTTAAAATAGTTTTGTACAAGCATTTTAAAATTTTTATCCTCTTTCTGTGTGTGTTATTAAGCAGTTATTGTTTATCTCAAACAGTTGTTCTTGAACAAAAGAGAGATCAATTAAACCCGGATAAAAAATATGGCCCCAATTTAAAAAGGTATTCTAATTTAAGTTTCGGATATGGCTTGTTCTATCAGAAATTCTCGGATAAAAACTATCAAATAAATTTTCCTAGGTCAATACAGTTAACGCTTTCTAGAAGATCAAAATACAAACTAAGTAGTTTATTTGCTATAGGAAACGAAATAGGATTGGCGTTTAAAAACATCAATTTAAAAAATAACAAAACAGCCTTATTATCCCCAAATATTAATAGAATAAATAGGCTTTCATTAAATGGTTCTATCTATTGGAGAATAAATTTTGATAAAAAAAGAGGCAACCGTTTAGGATACTTTTTAGATTTAGGTACTGGCTTAGATTATTTTTATTTAAATAAGGCAATTAGTGAATTAGATTTGCCTTCACGTTCCTACGGAAGTATTAGGATTTCTTATACCGGACTAAAAGAATTAAAGCCTTTTGATTATTTTTGCTTTGCAAGAATTGGAGCAGAGAGAGTAAATGTTATTTTTCAATTTATTTTAAACGAACAAATAAAAGATCTACCTAAATCTACATTAATAATAAAAAATCTTCCGACATTTAAAGCCGGAATAGAAGTTAATTTAAAGAAATAATTATGAAAACATTAGAAGAATTAAATGCCATAATTTCACAAGTAAGAAGAGATATAGTAAGAATGGTGCATGCTGTAAATTCAGGTCACCCAGGAGCATCATTGGGCTGTACTGAATTTTTTGTGAGTTTGTATTTTAACGTATTACAACACAATTCTAAGAAATTTGAAATGGATGGCATTGGCGAAGATTTATTTTTTCTTTCAAATGGCCATATATCGCCAGTTTATTATAGTGTTTTGGCAAGAAGTGGATATTTTGGTGTGGAAGAGCTTAGTACTTTTAGAAAGATAAATACACGATTGCAAGGACATCCAACAACTCATGAACATTTGCCTGGTGTAAGAATGTCAAGTGGCTCATTGGGGCAAGGTATGAGTGTTGCAATTGGTGCGGCATTAGCAAAAAAACAAAACAATGACGATAGATGGGTTTATAGTTTGCACGGTGATGGAGAATTGCAAGAAGGTCAAATTTGGGAGGCTGCAATGTTTGCCTCTGCAAAAAATGTGGATAATTTAATTTCTACAATTGATGTTAATGGGCAGCAAATAGATGGTTCTACCAAGCAAGTGTTAGATTTAGGAAATTTAAGATTAAAGTTTGAGGCTTTTGGATGGTTGGTTTTAGAATGCGATGGAAACAATTTGGCTGATTTAAATTCTACTTTAGATAGTGCAAAAGAAAAATCTAAATGCGGTAAACCAATTTGCATTTTAATGAAAACAAATATGGGCAATGGTGTAGATTTTATGATGGGTAGCCACAAATGGCATGGTGTTGCTCCTAATGATGAACAATTGAAAGTTGCATTGGCCCAGAACGAAGAAACTTTAGGAGACTATTAAAAGGAGACTATTAAAAAATTAAATTTACTTTAATTTTTAATAAAATAGAAACTTCCATTTTGGTTGTTTAATCCGGGAATTATCCCAAAAGTTGGTTTTTGTTTTTGTTCTTTTTCCACTGTTTCAATAACTTTTTTTGCAACTTTTTCTACAGGGAGGCATTTATCAGGATTGCTTTTTAATAAATTACAAAATGTTTCTGCAAACAAAGATTCGTCGGAACTAGATTCAGAGTTGGAGGATGTAAACACTTGGAAACTTGAATTTTTTACTGCATCAGTTTTTATACAATCTCCAGGATCCTTAATTTGAGTGCTCGATATGCAAAATGCACTACCTGTTTCGCAAGCATCAGAAACCACTAAAGCATGTTTTAAGAATTTATAGGTACTTAAATAGCCTTTTAAATTTGTTATCTGAAAGAAAGAAAATTCATCAGTTTTATTTGCATTAACGGGAATCCAATAACCGTTTTCACTTATATAGCGGCCATGACCAGCATACCAAATTAATACAGAACTTACTTGTGCAGTTTTAAGCATATTTCTTAATTCTATGGAAAAGAACTTTTCTAATTGATCTTTTGTTAAATCGTTTTTTACAATAAAATTATCAATTCTATAATTGATCAATGCTTTTTTTAGTTTCTCTCTATCTTTTGCAGGCCCATCAAGAGAAGTAAAATTTGAGTAATTAGAATTTTCAATAAAAACTACCCAAGTAATTCCCATTGGATTTATTTCTGCTTCAAAAACAGCTTTTCTATTTATTGTATATTTTGTTTTGGAGTAATTATTATAGGCGTCAATTGCCTCTATAGAAATTGTGTCTATACCTTTTACATCAATTGTTAATGAAAATTTAGGATTAATTTCAGTAGAAGAAAAATCAGCATAAAGTCCATTTACTAAAATAGATTTTATTGGGCTTTCGTCGTCAATAATGCCTTTTATAGTTAAAGAATTTCCTGCTTCTTTTGAAATGTATACTTCTTTGCTAGAACTTGCAATAGGGTCAGTGAAAATAACTATGGGTGGGTTCTTTTCTATTCTATTTAGTGAATATGTGCTTGTAGTAGTGTTGTAATAAACATCGGTAGCTTTTACTTTTATTTGACTAATATTTTCTGTTGAAACTGTTGCAGAAAAAACAGGATTAATTTGATTTTTGTCAAAAGTTGCCTCAACATTTCCTACCATTATGGATAAAATTTTACTGTTGTCTTTTATTTTACCAGTTATATCAACATAGCTTCTACCAATAGATACCATTAACGTAAATTTTTCGTTCTCCGGACTAATTATTATGATTTCTGGTTTGTCGCTTTCTTTGTAATGATCGTAACTTCTTTTATTGTTTGCCTCAATGTAGGTATCTATTGTTTTGTTTTTTTTATCTATTGATTTTGCAATTGAATAAACTTTTTCTGCTTTTTCAAAATCATTAAGTTCTTCTAATGATTTTCCTTTTTCTAGGTATGCTAAAATATAAGTAGAATCTTTTTCAATGATTTTATTAAATTCTTCAATAGCGTCAATAAATCGTTTTTGATTTTTTAATGTTTGTGCTCTCTTAAAAAATAAATCAATGTTATTGGGAGAAAATTGTAAAGCCAGATTAAAGTTGTCTAATGCTGATTGATATTTTCTTCCGCTTGAAAAAGCATCTCCCAATAAAATATAGCAGCTAATGTCATCTCTGTCAATTTTTATGGCCCCGTTAAATGCTCTTGCAGCATCCTCCCATCGTTGAATTTTTAAAAGAGCAATTCCTAAGTTCTTGTAATAGTTGATGTAAGGTTTTTTATCACTAATTTTTTTATCAAGCTCTAAAATTTCTATTGCTTTTGAATAACTTAATGTAGAAAGCTGAAAATTTCTGGTGCTATCTAGTGCAACACCTTTTAAAAAATAAAAATAATGATTGGTAGTTAATTTAGCCAAAGCCTCGTTGCAGTAGAGGATTGCTCCTTCATTATCTTTTAAATTTAACTTTGAATTAATGATGTAATCATAAAGTTCAAAAATTTCAGGATTGTCAATAATTAAATGTGCAAGTAATTCTGAACATTGAGTATATTTTTTTCCTTCGAAATAAGATTTTGAAAGTAATATTTTATGATCAATGTTTTTTGGGCTAATGTTTACCAGCATTTTAGCATCATCTATTGCCTTGTCGTAATTTTTTAATTTTAAAAAGCAGTTTGCTCTTTCTTCTAATGCATCTTTGTTGGTAGATTTTTCGAGCAAAATAGCATCATAAATTTTTATTGCTTCCGCACAATTTCCTTGAGCACTTAAATTTTTTGCTTCTTTTAATTTCTTGGAAACAGACTGTGAAAATGTGGTGTAAGTTGAAATTAAAAAAGAAAGGGTAATTAGTAATTTAAAATAGTTTTTTACATTCATAAATTGTTGATAGGAGTACAAGTTCCATTTTCACAAACATAACATTTTAGTTTATCTTTAAGAACGGATGATTTGTAGATAGATTTCTTTAGAAGCATCCTCACACATTCCTGAATGCCCTCAATAATTGATGGATGAGGATAAATCATGTGAGCGAGTTCATCAATGCCTTTGTTCATATAAATAAGCAATTGCACGGCTTGAATTGCACTGCTGGCATGTTCACCAATTGCCCTCATTCCAAGAATTTTCATTTCATCGTCGTTGGAAACTATTATTTTAAAAAAACCTTTCGTTTTTCTCATCGCCACAGCACGAGCAATGCAACTAAAATCAATTTTTGCAACTTTTACAGAAATGCCTTTTTGTACCGCTTCTTGCTCACTCATTCCTACCACAGCAACTTCAGGATTTAGAAACATTATGGTGCAAAGGTTTCTATATTTTAATGTTTCAATATATCCTCCAAACATTTTTCTAACAGCATGCCTTGCTTCTCTTTCGCCTACTGTAACCAAAGATATTTCGGCTGTTAAATCACCTGCAACATATATATTTTCTTCATCAGTTTGTGTGTCATGATCAATTATACTTCCTCTTTCTGAAAATTTAATTTTTGTGTTTTCCATTCCTAAATTTTCTGTGTTTGGAATTCTACCAACAGAAATTAGTGCATTTGAAACATAGATAATTTCTATTTTTCCGTCATCATATTTAAGCTCATATTCAACCTTACCATCCTTTATTTCCATTCTCACCAAGGAAGAATTTTTATGAATTGTAACGCCATTTAATTCTAAATTTTCAGTTACCATTTGTGCAATATCTTCGTCTTCAAATGGAAGAATTCTAGGCGCTTTATCAATAAGATATACTTTGGTTTTTCCAATGTTCGAAAATATTGTAGCAAACTCACAACCAATTACACCTGCCCCCAAAATTACAAGGCTTTCAGGAAAGTCAGTCCAGTTGTTGATTCCATCACTTGTAACAACAATTTTTTCGTCAATAGGCAAGTGTGCTAATTTCCTTGGATGACTTCCTGTGCACAACAATATTTTATCTGCTTCAACAATTTTTATTTTACCATCGTTTTTATGAATAACAACATGATGTGAATCTTGCAGCACTGCTGTTCCTTTCTGGTAGTGAATTCCAAAAGTATTTGTGTGCTCGGATTGCAGTATGTTCAAATGAAGCGTCATTTGCATTTTTCTTTCGTGAATGGCTTCATTCACATCTTTCATCATAGACTGCCAAGTGATATTTAGTTCTCTACCTTCTCCGGCATCTCTTCTTATTTTTACTTTTTCGGAATACTCCCACATTGATTTACTCCACAATGCACCATTAAAAATACCCGCACCTCCTAGTTTTTCTTTCTCAATTAGCAATACTCTTTTGTTAAAATCCAAAGCTCTCATTGCCCCGGCATATCCACTAGGGCCTGCGCCAATAATTACCAAATCATATTTTTCCATGTCTACAAATTTACATCTAAATTTATAAAATTTGTAATTCTTTAATGCTAATTATTTTACTTATTTGAATTTAATTTAATGTGGAAATTTTTATTAGATTTAGCTCTTCGTTTATTTAATTTTAGATTAATGAATGAAAGATGATTATTGCTTTTTTGATTTGAATAATGGTGATGAATGAAAATGTGATGAATAAGGAAAAGAGGGACTCTAATTTTCTTATTGAAGAACTAAAAAAAATTGTTTCTTTCTTTTGTTTGGTATATGTTTTAATTACATATAGAATTTTTATTAATCACCGCGATTTTCCTTTGCTTCCTTTTATAGATGGCATTAATGACATACCAGTTTTTTTAAATTTTATTTTATTTGCAGCATTAGTAATTTTCCTGATTTTTATTTATCAAAAAGAAGACAATAAAGTTTATTTATCGTTTTTTTTTCTGATTTATTTTGTTCTTTTATTCTATGACGCAAATAGAATACAGCCCTTTCTATTTACATATTTATCTTTCTTCTTGTTCTACTATTTCTACAAACTTGGTTGGATTAATTCAAAATTTACTATTTATGTATGTAAGTTGATTTTTGTATTTGCTTATTTTTTTTCAGGATTTAACAAGTTTAATCAAAGTTTTTTTTCGTACGGTTATATAAGGTTTGTTGAGCCACTTCAAGAATTAATTCCAAAAGATTTTTATAATATTATAAAATCGCTTGGTTTAATTGTTGCAGGCTTTGAGTTTTTTATTGGTTTTGGGCTGTTTTTTAGGGCTACAAGAATATTTACTTTTTATCTCGCAATTATATTACATTTAATAATTATTTATTTTATTGGTTATCTCCATAATGGTTTTGCCACAGTGGTAATATACAATGTGTTTTGTATGATTATGATTTATTATTTATTCAAGAATGATAATCAAAATTTGTGGGTTGAAACAAAACAATATTCAAAAAAATTACTTTTTCATTTGTCGTTAATTTTGTTTTTTGTTTTACCGATGTTTAATTATTTCGGCTACGGAGTAGATTTAATTTCCTATGATTTGTACACAGGAAATTATAGATTTTGTTTTGTAGTAATGAAGAATTCTGTTAGAGAAAAACTTCCAGCATCTCTAAAGCAGTATTGTATTGCATCAACGTATAAAGATTACAGTATTTTTTATACAGATTATTTTATTTACCACGAAACCAAAGCTGTTCTTTACAGAGAAACATGGGCTTTTATGAGGATTAAAAAACTATTTGATCCCTATAAACAAAAAAAGGGCGATGTAATTATGGTCGTATTTAGGAATGGGGAACGTGAATATTATTTTTGATTTTTAGTAGTTATAAATGCCAAAGCTACATTTGTAATTTTAGTGGATGCAAGTCCTTATTTTGCGCAGGTATATTGTTCAGTAAAAATTATAAAAGTTGTGAATAAATCAAATGAATAAATTTGAAAAATGAAAAATAAAGTAATTGGAATCTCAAAAAACATTACACAATCTTTTAGGGAGTTCATCCTCAGCAATCAGTTTTCAGGAATTTTACTGATTTTTTCAGCAACTATTTCTTTGTTTTTGTCCAATACTATTTTAGGTCATAAATATGTTGAATTTTGGCACATTGATATTAGTGTTTCATTTGGAAATTTGTCTTTTGAAAAACCAATTGAATTTTGGATAAACGATATAGGAATGAGTTTTTTCTTTATGTTGGTAGGGCTAGAAATTAAAAGAGAATTGTTTATTGGAGAGTTAAATTCTGTAAGCAAAGCCACATTGCCTATTGCGGCGGCTATTGGAGGAATGTTAGTGCCGGCATTAATTTATTCGTTGGTAAATCTTAACGAGCCAACCATTGGTGGATTGGCTATACCTACAGCAACGGATATTGCATTTGCGTTAGGAATTTTAGCATTACTGGGAGATAAAGTTCCAATGGCGATAAAAGTTTTTTTAACTGCACTTGCTGTTGTAGATGACTTAGGCGCAGTATTGATAATTGCCTTGTTTTATACAAAAGAAATAAATACTGATTATTTAATTTACTCTTCAATAATTTTTGCTCTTCTCGTTGTTTTTAATTTATCTCAAGTAAAAAGGAATACACCTTTCATTATTTTAGGGGCATTTTTGTGGTTTTGTTTTTATAAAACAGGTATTCATCCAACTTTGGCAGGAGTAATAGTAGCATTTTGTATTCCAATGCTCAATGGCAATTCTATTTCTCCACTCAGAAAATTAGAAAACATGCTTCATACTCCAATTACATTTATAATTATGCCTCTATTTGCTTTTGCCAATAGTGCAATGGAATTAAATTCTAGCTCACACTTTAGTTTACTTGATAATTTGGAATTAGGTATATTTTTAGGATTAATCATAGGAAAACCATTGGGAATTTTTGGCATTTCATTTATTGCCGTTAAACTTAAAATTGCAACATTGCCTCAAGAAGTAAATTGGAAACACATGTTTGGTGTTTCTTTACTTGGTGGTATTGGTTTTACAATGTCAATATTTATTTGTAATCTTTCGTTTACCAACGAAGACTTTATTAATTTGGGCAAACTAAGTATCTTTTTATCAAGTGCTATTGCTGCTATTGCTGGCTTAATGTATTTATATTTGAACTCAAAAAGAAACTTAAAAAACAGAGTTAATTCTTAATTTTTTAGTTGTAAAAGTGTTGTTTGTTTTATCATTAGTTTGCTTGTAAATGCATATTGCACCAAATTTGCACCCATCTTTAGAGCTTTAGTTCTTGCCTCTTGAGAATCTTTATGAACTTCCATACTTTCCCAACCATCGCCTAAATCGCACTCAAAAGAATAAAAGCAAACCAGCCTTCCTTTGTATATAAGACCAAACCCTTGTGGTGGTTTGTCATCGTGTTCATGTATTTTTGGTAGACCTGTTTTAAATTCATATTTCTGATGATATATAGGATGAGAAAAAGGTAGCTCCATAAAATCTAGTTCCGGAAAAACTTTTTTCATTTGCGGTCTAATAAATTTATCCATACCATAGTTATCATCAATATGCAAGAAGCCGCCAGCAATTAAATAATTTCTTAGGTTTAGTGCTTCTTGTTCAGAAAATTGAACATTCCCATGACCTGTCATGTGAATAAATGGCACATTAAAGATATCAGCACTTGCAACATCAATAATGGCTTGTTCATTGGAGAAATTCGTGGCTAAATTTTCGTTGCAAAATTTTATAAGATTAGGAAGTGAAGTTTCTAAGTTGGCATACCAGTCGCCTCCTCCTTTGTATTTCAATAATCCTATTTGATAAGTAGGATAATTTGAAAAAGTAGAAATGCTAATCAGCGTTAATATTAATACCGAAAAAAATTTAAAAAATAATCTGTTCATGTTTTGCGAAAATACACAGTTATTAATGACAAAAAAAATTTACTCAAATTCATGAAATATTTTTAACAAACAATAATTTCAAATAGCACATTGTTTGCCAAAAGAATAAATAAGTTATGCTTACCATCTCCATCCAATTCCCCATAAATTATATTCTGCTTTGCCTAAATGAGATTTTAAAATACTAGAAAAAACTAAGTGCTTATTTAGAGTATATCTTAAACCTATACTTTGATAAATAGGTCCATTTTTCTTTACATTATCTACTACATATACTCCAAAAATTAGTGGTAAAGCAAACTTGCCAAAAGCAAACTCATAATTTAAATTTAGTGCCAATTGAGGAATAGAATTATTGTTGTTGTCTTGATTTTTATCTTGTTGCAGTTCTTCTTTTAACGATGGTGAATAGAAAAATTCTGATCCTATACCAAATTGACCTTTTTTGTGCTGATGAAAAAAATAACTGAAACTAATTGCTCCTAAACCATAAACAGGACCATTGGCAGGATAAACCTGTTTATATCCTGATTGAATATTAGCAAAAAATCTTGGTTTGTTCGTCAATGTATCAACGTTGTTTTTTGAAGTTGAGTTTTTTGTTTCATTAAACGAATATCTAATACCAGCTTGCACTGTTGCTATGTTTATTCCAAGGTTGGGAGTTTTTGTTGAAGCATTAGAAAAATGAGTGATAGCAATGCCTGCACTTAAAGAGAATTTATTGTTTAAGTTTATCCTCAGCGACGGTTCTACTCTCATTAAACCATTAAAACTGCTTCCAACAGCAATGTTTTTATAGTTTTTTTCTCTGTCAAATGGATTAAATATATAACCAAATCCTCCTCCAATTTTAAATGAGAAACTAGCTAATTTATCTGAATTTTCAAATTGCAAAAAGCCAACTAGTCCAATTGCATCACCTAAAAATTTACTGTTGCTAAAATTTGTAAAAATTGCTGTGTATCCATATTTAGGAAATCCATAGAATTCTTGCCAGTCGTTTTTTTTAGATGTGTTTTTAACGTAAGATACATCGGTTAGTAAGTAATGTTTCTCGTAGTAATGAAGCATAGACTGCCGATGTGCAATTGTAAAACCATAATGCTGCTTGTACTCGATAGAAAATTTAGTGTTTTGAGCAAAAACTAAATTGCATGTAAAAAGCCAAAACAGAAGTGCAATCTTATTTTTCATCAATTGTTGCAACAAGATTATATGATTTTTTTAGAGAGAAAACCGCAAAAGTAGAAGTAGCTAAACCTACAATTACAATCCATAATTCTTGGTAATTGGCTCCAATATTTTCTGTTGATGCATCTAACGAGTTTATGCTAATAAAATATCCCATGAGCACTGCCGCACTATTGTTTATAAAATGTGCAATCATGCATATCCACAAACTACCGCTCCAAACATAGATGTAGCCAAACAATGCACCAAGCAACATTCTAGGAATAAATCCTAAAAATTGCATGTGCATGGCACTAAACAAAATTGCTGTTATCCAAACTGCAAAATGATAGTTGTTAAAAATATTTTTTAACACATTCTGTAAAACACCTCTAAACAATAGTTCTTCGCCAATTGCGGGTAATATTGCAACAACAAATAAATTAATAAATAAAACCCAAACAGTGTTCATGTTTAGAAATGCTTTGGTAATTTTTAATGCTTCTTCTTCTGAATCATATACCCATTGAGGGAATGGTATTTTTGAATTTAGCTCTGCCAAAAAATTAATGGTGGGAGACAGGCAAATTATACAAATGGATATTAAAATTATTTGGTAGATGGAAGGAACTCTTGACAAAGCAATCCAGTTTTCGTTTTTGTTTTTAAAAAATTGTAGGAACAATATGGAGGGAATAATAAATACTCCTATCGCCTGAAATATTTGCATAAACTTTAAGGCAGATATCATTTCTGGTTTTGCCAATTGAATACCAACATTAGGATTTTTAAGTAAATCAACGCCGAACAAAATATTTGCACCAACAATAGATAAAAAAGAAAAAACAACTAAACAAACTAAAACCAGCCCAGTAATTACTAAAAGTTGTTCTTTAGGTTTGGTAGTATTAAACATTGTATTTAATGCCATATTTTATAAATTTGCGGTTTCAAATATATGGTTAAGATAGGAAATATAGAATTACCAGAATTCCCTTTGCTTTTAGCACCTATGGAAGATGTAAGTGATCCGCCATTTAGAGCTGTTTGCAAACAAAATGGAGCTGATTTAATGTATACTGAATTTATTTCCTCAGAAGGACTAATAAGAAACGCAGCAAAAAGTTTGCAGAAGTTGGATATCTTCGATTTTGAAAGGCCAATAGGAATTCAAATCTTTGGTTCGGATATTGACTCGATGAGAGAATCTGCTATAATTTCTAGCAGTGTTAACCCAGATTTAATAGACATAAATTACGGATGTCCTGTAAAAAATGTTGCCTGCAAAGGTGCCGGTGCTGCCTTGCTCCGCGATATTCCAAAAATGGTGCAAATGACTTCGGAAATTGTAAAATCTACTCATTTGCCTGTTACAGTAAAAACCAGATTGGGGTGGGATGAAAGCACAAAAAATGTGGAAGAAGTGGCTGAACGTTTGCAAGATATTGGAATTAAAGCATTAACAGTACATGGAAGAACAAGAGTTCAAATGTATAAAGGTGATGCCGATTGGACTTTAATTAGAAAGATAAAAGAAAACCCTAGAATTCAAATTCCGATTTTTGGAAACGGCGATGTAGATTCACCTGAAAAGGCTCTGAAAATGAAGAATGACTATGGTGTTGATGGAATTATGATAGGGAGGGCAAGCATTGGAAATCCGTGGATTTTTAATCAAATAAAATATTTCTTAAAAACAGGTTTGCATATAGAAAAACCAGATCTGGAAGAACGCTTAAAAGTGTGTTTGCAGCACCTTGAATTTTCGATAAAATGGAAAGGAAATAATTTGGGAATTTTAGAAATGAGAAGGCATTACGCAAATTATTTTAAAGGCTTAGATCACTTTAAAGATTTTAGAATGAGATTGGTTAACACAATGGATGTACAAGAAATATATTCTACAATGGATGAAATTAAGGCAAAATATTCCTTGGCATCTTAACAAATAGTGATGTATGAACAATAAAACTACTAAGGCACGGTTATTGATTTTATAAAAACAACTAAATAAATTATAAAAATGAAAAAACTAATTTTGAGTGCTGCAGTATTTGCAATATTTAATTCGGTAATTGCACAAACAGCTCAAACTCCACAAACAACAAAACCGCAAGCTGAGGTCTCTCAGAAAAGAAACAAGCCAGTTCAGTCCCCGGAACAAAGGGCGAAAAAAAAGTCACAGAAAATTTCACAGCAACTTGGATGTGATCCTTCACAAACCGAAAAAATTTATTCTTTGTTAGTTGCCAAACAAAAAAAGGTAAATGAAATTAGGGGCGAAAAGAAAGAACTGACAAAAGAAGAGAAGCAAATGATAAGAGAAATTAGAAAATCTTATGTTGCGGAACTTAAAGGAATTTTAAATCCTGAACAATTTAAAAAGTGGGAGGAAAGCAGAAAAATGTCACCAGAGAGACAAAAAGTTATTGATAACAACCCAAATATGAACGACAACAAAAAAGAGAATAGCGATTTGGATTAATGTTTTTTTTAGGTAAATGAAAAAGTCCACAAGTTTTGTGGACTTTTTTTGTTTGTGTAATTTTTAAATTTTCAGTTTAACTGCCACAACTTAATCTTCATGTCCTTTTATTTTCTCTAATTTTGTTCCTGTTTTCCATAAGTATTCCTCGGCGGCTTGAGCTCTTTTAATTGAATCGCTGAGTTCTTTCGAATCAAGTCTGTCTAAGTTTGGTTGGCCTGCATTTACCCAAGCAGTATACCACATGCTGCCAACAGTAATAATAGAAATTCTCATTCTTCTTTCTACCATTCCATTTAGTTTTTTATCGTAAGCTTTAGTGAACGCTTCAGAGTAAGTTCTAACGGTTAAACCATTGCGTTGCTCCAATGCATACTTTTGGTCTCCTCCAAATTCTGAGGTTAATTGAGCCTCAAAATTTAGCACAGAATCTTTTGCAGCAAAACTTTGCTCAACAGTTTCCCATGCTCTATCGCTGATATTATCTACATATTGAGCTTTTCCTAGCCAATAATCGTAGTTTTCAGATAAAAGTTCTGGAACCCTTGATTCCCAAAAACCATGTATCCCTTTTTGATTGGTTAATTGACCGTTATAATTTTCGGTAGTATGCAATGGCACATGAGAATCGGCAATATAATGACCAATATCAGCAGAGTATTTTAAAACTTTGTCAATATTTTCTTCTCTGAATGCTGCTGTTAGTTTTATCATCATCACATTTATCCACCAAGGCACAATGCCATAGGATTGCAAGGTATCTTCGGAATATTTTTCTACCGCCTTAAACCAGTTTCGAGGTACTTTTTGAAAAGGATTTTCGCCATAATGATCTATGTCGATGTAATGTTTTGCCGCTTCATCTTTTACTATAGATCTTCTGGAATCTGGATCAGTTGCGTGCTCTGTAACGTACTCTATGTGTTTTTTATAAAAACCAATAATTGGAGTTGGTAAAGTAAACACAGCCATTCTATTTATAAGTTTATGTCCAAAAAATCCCCAACTAAAGGTATTGTAGCAATTAAAAAAACCAAAACAAAAAAGTATTGTAAGCAAAAATTTTTTTACCGACATTTGAGAATTATATACAGATTATGAAAATCAAATATAATTTCTTTTTTACATTTCTTGCAATATTATTTGTTAATGTACTTTCAGCCCAAAATGGCAAGTTGTTACTTGTAGGCGGTGGTGGAGAAGAAGAAGGCGGTTGGAGTAATCCGCCATATACTTGGGCTATAAATAATTCTGTAAATAAAAAAGTTGCTGTAATTTCTTTTACAACCCAAACAACTTGGTTGCCTAATTATTTTTTAAGCTTGGGAGCAGTTGCTGCCAAAAATTTTACAATAGATGCCAGTAATGCCAATCTTCAAAGCACTTATGATTCATTGATGAACTACGATGTTTTTTTTATAAAGGGTGGTGATCAATATAATTACTATAATAATTACAAAAACACATTTACTCAAACAGCAATTCAAGATAAATTTAATGCAGGCGGAGTAATTGCAGGAACTTCTGCTGGCATGGCAATTTTAAGCAATGTTTTATTTACGGCAGAAAATGGAACAGTTTATCCGGAAGAAGTTTTAGAGAATATCAATAATACTTATATGACTTTGAATGATGATTTTTTAAATCTTTTTCCAGGTTATATTTTTGATACACATTTTGTGGAAAGAGCAAGACTCTCGAGATTAATGGGTTTTTTGGCCAAATGGAAACAAGACAGAGGCGAAGCCATTAACGGTATTGGGGTTGACGATAGAACTGCTTTAGCAATTTATTTTAGAAATGGAATTAAGAAAGGAAAAGTTTTTGGAACAGGTGCTGTTACTTTTGTAAATACAAATTCTTTAGATACACTTTCAAATTGTAGTGGTGTTTTAAGGGCAAAGGATATTAAATATTCACAGTTATTAAACGGCGATAGTTTGAACTTCCCTAATACTTATTTTCAAGTAGAGTATCAAGCTCACATAGCCCCATCGGTTAACAATAATAATTTGGGTAATGTTGTATTAAGTGGAGATAATTTGTTTGCGAATAATCAAATTGCATTACAAAATTTTACTGCAGGTTTTTCAGCTAATTCAAGAATTACAATTATTACTGATACTGTATCAGCTAATGTTTTGGCTTTTAAAAATTATTTTATACAACAGGGGTTCAATTGTCAAGAACCACTATTAATTACATCGGCAGGAATAAATTTGTCAAATTGGACTACCGAGTTAAACTCCTCAAGTGCCTTTGTATTTGTAGAAAATGATTTTGATACATTAACAAACTTTTTATACAATAATAGCATTGGTCAAAATCTAAGAAGTAGAATTAATTACAATACCTTTTGGGTTGGCCACAATGCTATGTATCCTACCTCAATTGTTTTCGATAATTATGAGGCAAACTACCAAGCTTATTATGGAAATATCGTAATAAAAAAAGGCCTTGGGATTTTAAGTAATTTTTCTCTGTTTCCGTCCTCATTTTCTAATAGTATTGATGTTGAAAATGGTGCAAGTATACTGCCTTATGCCATGCTGAGAGATACTGTTCAAAATGGATTTTATTTGAATGGAGATGTTTGTTTAAAAATTGTTTCTTACAACTGGAGTGTGTTTTTAAAATATTTTGGAACATTTCCTGCTATTCAATTAAATAGTTCAGAAGGGCTCAGGAAATTCTCGAATACCACAGCTAATGCCACAGGAAACCCAAGAATGGTTGCTGGTTTTAATAATATGACTTTTTCAACTTTTTGTAATAACGACTCAATGTTAATTGGATTTATTGCTAGTACAAGAAATCATAAAGAAAATAACAGTATAGATTTATTTCCTAACCCGACAGAAAATAAAATTATTGTTGAAATAAATGAATTAAATCAGAATATCGAAATTTTTGATGTTACCGGTAGTTTGAAATTTGCAACAAAAAATACTCAATTAAAAACCGAAGTAGATGTAAGTCTTTATAGCAATGGAATTTACTTTGTAAAAATTTCTAATGGAAAAAATATTGTTTCTCAAAAATTTATCGTAGCAAAATAATGGAAAGTACCTCAAAAGAAATAAATAAACTTCGCTTAGAATATTCTAAAGAAATTTTAGATGAAAAAATGGTAAATTTAAATCCCATTTTACAATTTGATTTGTGGATGAAAGAGGCTCTAAATGCAGATATTCCTGAGCCTCATGCCATGAATGTATCTACAGTTAGCAAAGAAGGTAAGCCAAGTAGCAGAATTGTATTACTAAGAGATTTTAGTGAAAATGGCTTTGTTTTTTATACCAATTACAACAGTAAAAAGGGAAGTGATATTTCTGAAAATAATTTTGCAGCGATTAATTTTTTTTGGCCTCAATTAGAGCGTCAAATAAGAATTGAAGGCAAATTGCAGAAAGTAGATTCTAAAATTTCGGATGAATATTTTGCTTCACGACCTCATGACAGTCAGCTGGGTGCCTGGGCTTCTAACCAAAGTACTATTTTAAAAAACAGGCAAGAGTTGGAAGAGAATTTTGCAGCACTCGAAAAAAAATTTGCGGGATCTAAAGTTCCTCGTCCCGAGCATTGGGGTGGCTATTGTTTAGTGCCAAGTAGTATAGAATTTTGGCAAGGTAGGCCCAGTAGAATTCACGATAGAATTAAATTTACTTCAGTAAACAATGAATGGAAAATAGAAAGACTTTCTCCCTAATTTTTCTATTAATTATTTTTAGTTCCTGCAATAAACCAAATTCATGGGATTGTTCAAAAACATCAGGAAAAATTAGTTCTGAAAAAAGAACCTTAAGTAATTTCTATGCTATAAAACTTTACAAAAGAATTCATCTAAGATTAATCCAAGATTCATTAAATTTTTTAGAGGTAAGAGCCGGCAAAAATCTTTTGCCAAAAATTTCAACAGAAATTAAAAACGATACATTGGTAATTGATAACCAAAACAAATGCAATTTCATGCGAAATTTCACAGATTCTATTCTTGTTTATTTGCATTTTTCTGAACTAAATTATCTGCGTTACGAAAGTTCAGGCGACATTATTTCTGTTGGGAAAATAGCCGCAAATAAATTTAGCTCAGACACATGGAATGGAAGTGGAAAAATAGATTTAGATTTAATTTGCAATGATGTTTCATTTGCATTTCATACAGGGCCAGGTGATCTAGTTTTAAAGGGCAGTGGAAAGAAAATATATTTGTATTGTGCAGGTCAAGGATACTTGAATGCAGAGAATTTTATTTCAGATGAAGCTCAAATAAATTCAATTGGAAGTGGTGGAATTAAAATTTACTCAAGTAAAAGTTTATCAGGTGATATGGGCGGAGAAGCAAATGTTGAATACTTTGGAAATCCTGATAGTGTTGCGATAAATAATTTTGGCAAAGGGAAGTTAATTAAAAAGTAATTGTTGGGTTTTTTATTAATTCCTTTAGTATATTTTTGTAACACCAAATTATATTTATGAAATCAAAAACTACCCATAATATTATTCTAATTGTATTGATTTGTTTTACAATTTGGTCCTGTAAGAAAAATGACCCTGTTGCAAATTTTTCATTTAATGCAGCATACAATTATGCTCCAGTAAAACTTACCTTTCAAAATTTATCTAGCGAAGCTACTGAATATTCATGGAGTTTTGGAGATGGAAACACTTCTATTGATGAGAATCCTGAAAATGAATTTACAACCGGAGGGCAATATACTGTTACCTTGGTTGCCAAAAATAGCAAGAAGAAAACAAGTTTGATGTCAAAAGAATTTGTGGTTTTGCCAACGCCACGTTACTGCACAGTTGAAAGTATTTTGTTAGAAGATAGGAAAAATCTCAATACAAGCAAACAATATGTAATAAAACTAAATAATATAGAATCAATTCCTGTCAATCTTCCAAATACCCAAGAATTGTTTGTTTTTAATACACCTGTTCAAATGGATAACAATGACAATACTAGGAAAATTGAACTGTGTGAATACCTTGTAACAAATGTACCGCAACAGCCTCAGGTAATAACAACTTTTGTTCTTGACAGCAAAAATTTTAATGTATTAAATGATTTGGCAAAATCAGGTACTCCAGAGCAATTTCCAAAAAAAATAACTCTAAAAACTACCAATAATTTTTCTCTTGTGATAAATTTAAAATGGTTTTAATTTTACAAATATTTAGAAGCTTCTCTAACGCTTAAATTACTCAATTCATTTTTTTGTAAAAACTGAATTACCCAAGCTGGATTGGTTTTTGAATATTCTCTCAGAATCCAACCAATAGATTTTCGGATAAAAAACTCTTTGCTTTCTTTTAAATTTAGTATGTAATTTTCTAACAAAAATACATTCGTATTTTGTTTGTATTTTAATTGAAACAACAAGCTGCTTCGCTGCAGCCATATATTATCAGAGTTGTTCCATTGGTTTGTTATAAGATCTATTTTATTTTTGTGTTTTTTAAAATATTCACCCGCTAAATGTGTTGCTAAAATATCAACAGTGTCCCACCACGACTTTGTAACGATTAATTTTTCAATCCAAACAATATCATCTACTTCTAATTGTTTTTTATATTTATCCAACAAATCCATAGCAACATACTGAAACTCTCTTTCTTTTTTGTTCCATAAGATTTTTGAAAAATTTATTGCTTCAGATTTTTCTGGTAAGTTTTTTTTAGCCAATAATTCTTTACAAATCAACTTTCTCTCGGGAGATGTTATGCCTAAAAATGGAAAAAAATTTTTCATGTATTTTTCCATGCCTATTGCTTTTTTTGCATTGGCTTTATTTTTGAAAGTGTTAATTATTTCTTCTTGATTCATTTTATTTTCCAGAATTTATAAAGCAAAACTACTAAAGACAACAAATAAATTTAGTAATAAATCTATTTAATAAAAAATACCTCTAAAAAACCATTTTATAATTTTCAAAGTGGTAGAATCTTTTTGTTAAATGGGAAAAAAGAATACTTCATTTTAAGTGCAATGTATATTTATGGAAATTTAAAAACTTGATTAATAGCTAGTTGTTGCATGAAATATCCCATTCTAAACATTTGTAATTTTTATTTCGTGTATTAGTGTGAGGGTCTTTTTTTATGACAATAATTAAATAATAAAGTATGAAATCTTTTAAGTTACTTTTTCTAATTCTAATTTTCTTTAGCTTAAACACCAAAGCTCAAAATTGCAATTTCACTCAAGAGTATGATGCCAATAACAACAGATTAGTTTTTTATCCTTCAGACTCCACCTCTACTTTTACTTATATCTTTATAGTAGATGGATCTACACTTTTAAACAATTTAACAGGCAATCATTCTGCTGCTTACAATTTTACTCCAAATGATACATTAGAACATACCATTTGTTTTAAAATTGTAGATTTAATTTCGCAACAAATTATTTGCGAAAATTGCACAACGTTCATTTATGGGCAATGGTTAACTAATGAACCTCCAAATTGCGAATATTCCTTTAATTTTAATAACGACTCCTTATTCATTAGTTTAAATTCTGTTCAAATAAACGACAGCATTAGTTGGATAATAAACGGTGCTATTTTCAACGGTAGTACCTTGGAGTTGCCATTAAATAATGTTCAAAATTTTAATGTTTCTGTTTCCATAACTAATTTACAAACAAATTTAAGTTGCACAAATTCTTCCACAATAGAAAACCCTTTTTACTTTCCTATAGCTAACTGCAACATCAATTTTGAAAGTGTGAGCAATGCTTTTCAAGCCTATTTTATTGACGTAAGTACTGGCGTAAATATTAATAGTGCTGTTTACCATTGGGATTTTGGAGATGGAAATTATTCATCACAGCGATTTGTATCTCATACCTATCAAAGCACAGGAAATTACAATGTATGTTTATCAACTTCAGATTCTACAAATACTTATTGCAATGATACAATATGCCATACTTTAGAAATTAAAGATACAGTAATTAACAATGGAAATTGCAGTTCTTATTTTGTATTTACTCAAATAGACAATTACAACATTGGAATTATAAATTTATCCACGGGATTAAATCCTAGTTTTTCTTGGAATTTTGGCGACGGTGTACAATCAATAATAAATTCTCCCAACCCAACTTATGAATATTCACAAACCGGTTATTACAATATTTGTCTTACTATAGAAACGTCCAATTGCTTGAATGTTTTCTGTGATTCTTTGTTTGTGGATTCTCTAGGTAATTTAGGCAGAGGTATAGCTTCTGGCTTTTTTGTTAATGTATATTCTCCAGAAGAGATAATTGCATCTACAAATAGTAGAGCAAATCCAAAGAATTTTAATTTGTTAGTTTATCCCAATCCATTTTCTGATGTAATTATTATTGAAACCAAAGAAAGTGGCATTTTACTAATTACAGATATTTTAGGAAAAACAGTCAAAACCGTTTATTGCGAAAACAAAACCTCCATTGATTTGAAAGAACTAGACAATGGAATATATATTATTAAAACTGAAAATGGAAAAACCATAAAAATTATAAAAAACTAAACTCCTAAATATGAAAACTATCTTTACATCTATTATTTTATTTGTAACTTTTAACTTAGTTGGTATTTCAAACGCCAAGGCACAATTCGTTACTATAAACGATACTTCATTTGTTGCATGGCTTACCAATCATTATCCTAATTGTATGAGTGGAAATCAAATGGATACAACATGTATAGATATTACAACAGAAACTGTTATTGAATTTGTAGAGCCAACATTCACAATTCAATCCATCTATGGTCTAGAATATTTTGACAGTGCAAAAGTGTTTAAACTTAATAATTTTGCAAATAACGGAACACTTCAATACATTGATAAATTTCCGCCAAATTTAACTAAGCTAAATTTAGTAGGAGCATATTTATCCGACTTACCTAGTTTACCTCCCTCAATAGATTCATTGGTTTTAAACGGTAATAATTTTGGATATAATCTTTTTGATTTAATTTTCCCTCCATCATTAAAATTCTTAGTACTAGCAAGCTGTCAATTGCAGGCATTGCCGGCTTTGCCAGAAGGCCTCATAGAATTGCAGGTTCAATCTAACCCTAATTTAGGTCAAAACTTTACAATTCCATCAACTGTTAAGATTTTAAATTTTAATGGATGTAATACCAATGGAATGCCTGTTCTTCCTCCTAACTTAATCCTTTTAGACATATCAAACAACAATATAGGTAGCTCAGTTTTTTCTATTCAAACTCTACCAAGTACATTAAAATATTTTTACTGCTCAGGCAATTCCTTTACATTTTTACCGGAATTTTCAAACGAACTTGAGCATCTTAATTGCGGATTTAATTTATTAGATTCGCTGCCCAATTTACCTCCAAATATTTTCTTTTTAAATTGTAAAAATAACAGTATTGATACATTATTACTTCCACCGATCGTTCAATTTTTAGATTGCAGCAACAACCAACTAAATTATATACAAGGAAATAATTATCTTAATTATTTAGAATGCTCAAACAACAATCTAAGCCAATTGCCAAATACATCTTCCAGTTTGTATTATCTGTTTTTTAGTAACAATCAAGTTACATGTTTACCTGAATTGGACCCTTATTTTTTTAGTCAACTAGGTAGTGAATACTTTAATGCAGACAATAATCCAATTTATTGTGTTCCAAATTATGTTCCGGCAATGGGTGCAACTTTTATTGCAAACCATCCTTTATGTATAATGGGCGATTCAATTAACAACCCCAATAACTGCGATTATGCAAGAAATTTAATTGGAAGAACATACAAGGATAATGATGACAACTGTGTGTACAATGACCTTGACAGTGATTTGCAAAACATTAAAGTAAATCTGTATAATCCTTTAAACAATGAATTTAGCTCAGCATTTTCTTTTTTAGGTTTGTATAATATTCCACTTGAATTTGGTAATTACATGGTAAGTGTTGATACATCTTTTTTGCCATACACTTCTGTTTGTGAATATCCAGGACTTGATACAATTGTTTCAATTACAGCTTTAGATCCTATAGCAGAAGATGTAAACTTTGCCATTAAATGCAAAGATGGACAAGACTTAGAGGTAAGAAATATGGTTATTACAAATGGATTGGTTTTTCCAGGACAGCAACACAAAGTAAGGGTATATGTTGGCGACATGAGCCAGTATTATGGATTAAATTGCAGCAATAATGTTTCCGGCACAATAACAATTGAGTATACAGGTCCAGTAACATTTGTTTCGTCACAGTACAATGTGCTTCCAACAATATCGGGCGATACACTTACATTTGATATTTCCAATTTTGGCAGTGTAAGCTCGTTCATAGATTTAAATTTTATTACTGACACAACTGCCCAAGCCAATGAACTAGTTTGCTTAAATGTTTCAGTTGCATCACCTACAATAGAAAATAGGTACGATAACAATAATGCAACCTACTGTTACAATACCGTAAACAGCTATGATCCCAACATTAAAATGGTATATCCAAAAGATGTTCAACCGGGTTATGATGATTGGCTAACCTACACCATTTATTTTCAAAACTTAGGCAATGCACCTGCTTTTAATATAAGAATTCTTGATACAC